>NZ_JAPNPB010000003.1:0-227307 GCF_049278075.1 Rickettsia endosymbiont of Halotydeus destructor | reverse complement strand
TAGGATGAAATTATTTTAATTTTATCCTAAACTCTTTTTTTTGTTATCTCTATAATTTTTTAAATTATTACATTATAAAGCGATTTGCCATAATGAATATATAATAATCAGGCAAAAAATAATTATAAAAATATATGGGATTATTATTTGATGTTTGGTAACTCGCTTTGGTGCTTTATTATATTTTAAATCTTCAAGAATTGTGGTAACAAAAGGTCTGCTATACTTCTTTTCTAAATCAATTATTATTTTATCGAGGCTTTGTAAATAAAATAACGTATGTTTTAAATTTAATGCCCAGGTAATTGCTAGCATTAAACCGATTAAAGCTAAAATAGCTAATGATAATTTTGTTATATAATTATTGTGACAATTAGTTATGCTGCTTGTTATTTTTTCAATAAAAGGCATGGAAGCAATTAAAGCAGCGAATAAAGAAATATAATAATTATTTATTTCATCTCGCCTATCTTCGCAATGATGTTTATTATTCATAGCGATTTCGTACAATTTTATATCGGATATAAATGGCTCTTTCATAAATAATGCGGGGTCTTTTATAAATCGTAACATAGGCTTGCAGGAAGTTTTTGCGTGGATTAGAAGGTCTAAATGGGAGGCCACGCCTGCGAATGCGAAAATCTAAAATCCTTTAAATAAATCAATAAGAGAATTTTATTATATATAATTTTGCTCGTTATAAAATTTTTTCTGGATTTTCATTTTCACGGAAATGAACCGGGTACCATTTAACTTATCCACGTAATAGTATCAATATGTCTTTGTATGAGTGTAAATTACTTATTACCAAAGGAAGATAATAACTTATTTATTAACGATTCAACATTAATTGCTGATTGAGTATATTTTATTTGATCATTTGCAGCAAGATTTTCATCCTCGCTTCCTGGAATAATAGCAATATATTTTCCTCCGAGTAATCCGTTAGTAACCACTGCGGCCCTTGAATCTTTAGGTAATTTTACCTCATCATTTATATTTAAATGTACTGTAGCAAAAAAACTATTAGGGTCTAAAGTAATTTCTTTTACAACACCTATTTTTATACCGGCCACCATTACATCGCTTCCAATAAGTATTCCTTCAGCGCTTTGAAAATTAGCCGTTAGTTGATATCCTTTTTCATACCCTCTAGAGCTGCCGGTTTTATATGCGAACATTAAAAATAGAGTTGCAATAATGAGCACTGCAAAACCGATAATCGTTTCTATAATATTTGGTTTCATTGTTTTAATTTATTATTTTATAAAATTTGTTAAGGTTTCCATCTAGTATATCCAGGCTCTACTGTTTTACTTTCAGGTTTAGTACTAACAATATGAGTTTGCTGCCATGGAAAGTTATTAATATCAAGCGGTACTTCATCGATCATATAATGTAACCATGCGTGCCACATGGGAGGAATTTTTGTAGGCTCGCTTGCCTCTTTATAGATAATAAATCTTTTATAGCGCCCTAGATAATTAAGTTTTTTACTTTCATAATAATTATTAAAAAGTGCATCTTCGCCGACTTTTTTATAAAAAAAAGAGATAAAAAAGCTATTTATATCTGAGAGATTTATTTTGAACATTTAAGCATCTTTATAGCGAGTTCTTTTCCTTTCACGGCTAGTTTATCGGCGATAATATTACCTTGATTATCGGCATGTCCTTTTACCCATTTCCAGATAATAGTATGCTTATCGAGTTCCGCGTATAAATTTTGCCATAAATCAGCATTTTTAACTAGTTCATTGTTGTTTTTGTACCAGTTATTTTTTATCCATTTATAAATCCAGTCAGTAATTCCCTGCTGCAAATATTTACTATCGGTATGGATCTCAACAAAACAGGATTTTTTTAGCGTTTTTAATGCTTCAATAGCAGCTTTCATTTCCATACGGTTATTGGTCGTATGTAATTCATAACCAGTTATTTCTTTATCAAACTCATTAAATTGTAGTAAAGCCCCCCAGCCTCCAGGCCCTGGATTTCCTGAACAGGCGCCGTCGGTATATATAATTACTTGTGGTTTATCTTCTTTCAAAGTGTTAATTAATTTGGTTTAGAAGGCTTGAGCTTTGAAGAGTTCCGAAATTTATCTAAAACTATCACCTTAGGTAATGAATTAGTTTCTTCAGGTTCTTCTTTATTTATATCTTCTACAAGCTGTTTCTTTATCTTTAATATTTCGCTTTGAGAATTATTATAAAAATTTTGTTGCTGATTAAATGTTAAACTATAATTATTGCTAGAATCAACAAAGCTAATAAGCGAATTAAACGGTATATAAATTGTCTCCTTTATTCCGTCAAAACTAACCGTTAAAGAAAATCCTTCGTCTTTTACTATTAAATTTTCAAATTGATGCTGCAATACTATAGTTATTTCCCTAGGGTAAGCTTGTCTTACTCCAAGCGGTATCACTGCTAACGGATTATCTGTTCTATATGAAATATATATTAGCTGATCCCAATACAAATTTTCATTTTGGATTTTTGTAAGAATTTTTTTTACGAATTCTAACATAACTTCATTAAGAAATTTTTGATATTGAATATTCATATTTCAAATTAAGAATTTAAATTAGCTAAGTATATTGCTATGAAATAAAAAATGGATATACGAAGATCAACTTCAAAAAGAGCAAGGAGTCTATAAGCCGAGGAGCGCAGCGTATACTTAATACGTGAGCACCGCAGGTTTTATAAAGACGACGTAGCCAATTTTTGAAGTTCATCGAGTATAAGGGTTTTTCTGTTGCCCGGTAAACCCCCAAACCGCGCAGATTTAAGCTACAGCTAAAGCTGGGCTACCTGCGAAACGTTGATTATCATTTGCGTTTCTTTTATGTGATCCATAGACTTTAAAGTCCGGCGGAATCATCCCGAGTAAAAGCAATTTTTTTATTAAGCACGTCGATCCTATTTCGCCCCCTCAACACACTACTTGTAAATGGTGAGTTGTCATTCCGTGGCTTGACCACGGAATCCAGTACTTATTTTTCTGGACCCCGTGATCGAGTCACGGGGTGACGCTTTCCAATTTTTAAAATACAAGCAGTATTTGCCTCACATATTATTTCTGGTGGAAGCGCCGGGTACCGCCCCCGGGTCCGCAACTTCTATTCTAAATTACGTTTATTACTATAGCTATTACTAGCTCTTCCATTATGCCTTAATTTGTATAACATGTAAAGTTTAATAAAATCTATTTTGTACTAATTAACTAAGCCGGTTTACTTTGTATTTTTAATATTATATTATATGTTAATATTATAGGGGAGTTTTTATTATGAAAAATAATGGTAATGCTAGCGATTTTCTTGAGGCAGCAAAAAAATTAAAGAGTCAAGTTATGGGGGATGATGTCGCTTTTACTGCGAGTGATTTTCGTGATGCAGCAGAAGAATTAAAAACTAAAACATTTGCTGAAAATATTTCCACAGACATAGATAATTTTGTAGAACAACATTTCAATAAACCCATTGAAAAAAATGAGCTTGAAAATTTTTTTAATACCCTGTTAGATAAATGTGTAGAAAATAATTTGGTTACTGCAAAAGCTCGTGAAGAATATAAAAAGCCCAAAGATAATATAGGAAATAAAGTAAAAGGGTTTTTTGGAATGGAAAAGGAGGTGTCAAAATTTGAAGAAATAGTACAAATTGCTTCAGGCTTACTTAAAGATACCGCGCCAAATTTATCTCTCAAGGATAAGTTATTTTATAATGTAGCTCAATTCTGCGAAGATTTAGGTCTAAAATCATTGGGCAAAATTTGTAAGAATCAAATTAGTAGCGATAATTAGGTAAAATTAGATAAAATATATGCCGTTCTTGCCGGCGGTGTTGAAAAGACAACTAGCGAAGCCGGTCAGCAGGCAGTTGGTAAACATACGGCAGCTATAATTGAAAAACGTAAACATTCTTCTAAATCTGAAAAAGTCAGATAATCGATCCAAGTAAAATTGCAGGATTTAATTAAAAATAATATTTATGCTACCAAGAATCGGAATTATAGCCGGCAAAGGGTTATTGCCTTTTTCAATAGCTGATGGCTACATAAAACGAGGCGGGGATTGTTATATAGCGTTGCTACAGGATGAAGCTGATTTAAAACTAAATGAAAACTTCAAATGTAAAGTTTTTAAAATTGGTATGGTGGGCGCAGTAATTGAATATTTCAAAGAAAATGATGTGCAACATTTAGTTTTTGCCGGCGGTATTAATAGGCCTAACATACGATCTATAGGAGTAGATAAAGTGGGAGGGGTATTACTTGGTAAAATATTAAAACAAAAATTTTTAGGAGATGATACAATTTTGCGAGTAATCGCAAATTTTTTTGAAGAACAGGGATTTAAGGTAATTGCTAGTAGTGAAATATTAAAGAATAACTATTTTAAAAATGAAGTTATAACAGCTTTACATCCTTCCGCTGCCGATATGATTGATATCGAACTTGGTATAAAAGTGTTAAAAAGTTTGAGTGATGTGGATGTTGGACAATCAGTTATTACGCAAAATAAATACGTATTAGGTATTGAAGCTGCAGAAGGAACAGATAATTTAATAATTAGATGCTCTTCTTTACGTCAAACAGCTTCTGGTGGAGTGTTAATCAAAATCATGAAATTAAATCAGGATAGTAGAATGGATATTCCGACTATTGGTCCTGATACTATATTAAACCTTGCTAAATATAATTATAACGGTATAGCAATCGGAGATACGGTCATTATTATTGATCAGGAGCTTACTGTGGAACTCGCTAATAAATATAAAATTTTTATAGTTAAGGCAAAATGTTAGCGATAGGTATCACGGGTAGTTACGCCTCAGGAAAAACATTTGTTTTGGATTATTTAGCAAGTAAAGGATATAAAACTTTTTCCGCTGATGAATTTGTAAAAAATTTGTATAAAAATATAGAAATACAAAACCAGATTTTACAACTATTACCTAGTTTAAAAATATTTGATCGAACAGAAATTAGTGAATTAATTTATAATGACGATAACGCACGCCAAAAATTACAGGATTTTATTTATCCCCTTCTAATAAAAGAACTAATCTTTTTTAAACAACAAAATAAAACTGCCAAATTCATATTTGCTGAAATCCCTTTGCTTTTTGAAGCTAATTTTGAAATATATTTTGATTTCAACGTCACGATATTTTGTTCCGAAAAAACTAGAATAAAGCGTGCCGCAAGCCGTTCTTCCTTCAATCTACAGATTTATACGAAAATAGAAAAAATCCAATTATCCCAGAGAGAAAAAATAGCAAGAGCAGATTTTGCTATAAATAGTGACCGTGATATGTTAGACTTGGAAAAACAAATAATTCAATTGATAAAGAAGTTAGAGTGTCATCACAACTAAGAGAAATAATTTTAGATACCGAAACTACAGGGTTAGAACCGCGCGACGGTCATCGCATCGTAGAAATCGGTGCTATTGAAATGATCAATAAAGTATTAACTGGTAAGCATTTCCATTTTTATATTAATCCTGAACGTAATATGCCGACAGAAGCTTATAGAATACACGGCATATCGGGGGAATTTCTTAAAGATAAACCAATCTTTCAAGATATTGCTGATGATTTTTTAGGATTTATAGCAGATAGCAAACTTGTTATTCATAATGCGCCTTTTGATATCAAATTTATTAACCATGAATTATCTTTCCTTAAAAATCCGCCTATTAAATCTTTAGAACTTTCGAATACCATCGATACTGTCGTTATGGCTAGGAATATGTTCCCGGGTTCAAGAGTTAATCTTGACGCTTTATGTAAAAGATATAAAGTTGATAATTCTTCCCGTCAATTCCATGGCGCTCTTAAAGATGCCGCTTTACTTGCTGAAGTATATGTTGAATTAACAGGCGGTCGGCAAGCTGCATTTAGTCTTACTAAACCAATCTCTACAATCAGTACCTCAATAGTTAATCCTCTTAATGCTTCAACACAACGTACCAAAATAGTTATGCCTACTCAAGAAGAATTAAAAATACATAAAGATTTTTTGGCTAAGATTCTCTCGCCTGCCTTGTAATTATTATGAATATTTGAAATTTTTAGAAAGTTAAAAACTCATATTTTATAAAATTTTATATATTATTTAAATCTGGAGAATATAAGAATTGGTCATTATAAATATTTTTATCTCAGGCCTCACCTATAACATCAAATATTGCTTTATTAACCCTTTGCATAAAATCTTTATTGAATTTTGTAAAAGGTCCTTGTCTTAAACGTTTGTTATCAATAGCACGTATTTGATCTATTAGGAGATCGGAATCTTTTTCTAATTGATCAACGGCTTTAATTCGTATCCTTAGCGGTTCAGTATTGTCTATTAGGTTGGTTGTTTTAGGGGGATGATTAGAGTAGAGGGGTGGAATATATCTAAAAGAACTTGATTTTGAATTATTAAAACTGGTCTTACCTTACCCGGTTCAGTACCAATCTTAGGACTTAAATCAGCTAGCCAAATTTCTCCAAAATTAATTTTCTGAGTCATATTCTACTTTAGAAAATTCAGAATTTATACGCATACTTTCTTTTCTAACTCGCATACTTGCAGCGATGAGCTTAGCTTTTCTTTCTTTCTAATATATTCACTACGTGAAATATGAAGTTTTTGTGCCATAATATTTACCTCCTCAATTATTTTCTCCGGTAATCTAATTGTAAGTGCAGACATATGTAACTCTTTTTGTCATAATACTAGTACTACATAATATAATAATATGGAGATGACATTTTTGTGTCAAGGTAATTAATACTATGTCGTTTTCACTTTAAAACTTCTTCGGTGGTATGGTGATTGACCATGTAAATTTATTGCATTTATATGTTCTTTAGTGCCGTAGCCAAAATTTTTATACCAATTATATTCAGGAAATTCTTTACTATATTCAAGCATTAAGCGGTCTCTGGTTACTTTTGCGATAATGGAAGCGGCAGAAATTGACAAAGATAGATTATCGCCGTCAATAATACTAATAAATCGCTCATCATAAAATTTCATGTTGCCGTCTATTAATACTATATCCGGTTTTGTTACAAGTTTTGCGACTGCCTCAATGCAAGCTTTTTTAGTAGCTTCAAGTATATTAATCTTGTCTATTTCCAGATGAGAAATTATAGCAACTGCCCAAATATAATTTTTGGTGATTTGTTTATATAAAAACGCTCTTTTATTAAAGCTAAGTTTTTTGGAATCTTTGATATCAGCAATGATATTAGTTTGATCAATTATTACTGCTGCGGCTACTACAGGGCCTGCTAGGGGCCCCCTGCCTGCTTCGTCTACTCCTGCTATAATGAGCGGATTATATTTTTTTTCTAATTGAAGCGTATCTTTTTCCATAATTGTTTTTTTTAAGTTTCTAATATATACTATACAAACAAAAATAAAGTGATAAAAAATGCAAAATTATTTTGAATTGCTAGACATTGAGAAAGCTTATGATATTGATTTAAAAATATTAGAAAAGCAGTATTTTGCCATGCAAGCGAAATACCATCCGGATAGAGCGAGGGAAGCGCAAGAGAAACAACAAAATCTTGTTATTTCTACGGAATTAAATAAGGCTTACTTAACACTTAAAGATGAATTGAAGCGTGCGGAATATATGCTTACCTTAAACGGTATAGATTTAAATGACGAAGCAGTGCGTAGAAGTTTAGGTGCTAAAGAGCTAAGCATTTTTTGGGATGAGATGGAGCTGATAGAAAATACAAGAAATTTTACTGATTTAGAAAAAATATATGATAAATATAAATTAATGTACCATACTGAAGTTAATAAGCTAATTAATGCTTTTCAAAAACAAAATTTAACGGAAGCAAGCAATATAACTATTAAGCTTAAATATTGTAAAACGCTACTTACCAATCTTCAGGAAAAAATGAAATTATGCAAATAATAGAGATCCAGGAGCCAGGTTTACCGATTGACGGGAATGATCAACAAATCGCTATTGGTATTGATTTTGGCACGACTAATTCATTAATTGCTATTTCGACTAAAGGAATAACTAAAATTATCAAATCCTCTAATAATCAGGAATTAATACCTTCCACTATAGAATTTAAAGATAAAAATTTTGCTATAGGAAATAATAAAGGAATTCGCTCAATTAAAAGATTATTCGGCAAATCATTTAGAGAAATATTAAATAATGCGGTGCTTTATTCACTGATTAAAGATTATATTGATAGCACAGAGCTTAAATTAGACTTTGCAGGCAAGTTAATAAGTGTTACGGAACTTGCTGCCAAAATTTTCATGTATTTAAAACAGCAAGCAGAAAAAGAGTTAAAGACTGAAATAACTAAGGCCGTAGTAACCGTACCAGCGCATTTTAATGATGCCGCCAGAGGGGAGGTTATGCTTGCGGCTAAAATAGCAGGTTTAGAGGTTCTCCGATTAATTGCTGAGCCAACTGCTGCAGCTTATGCTTACGGGCTCAATAAAAAACAAACAGGCTGCTATCTTATATATGATTTGGGCGGGGGGACTTTTGACGTATCAATCCTTAATATGCAGGAGGGTATTTTTCAGGTTGTTGCTACCGGCGGTGATAATATGCTTGGGGGTGATGATATTGATCAGATAATTGCGGAATATTTTTGTGATAAATTTAAAGTACCGTACTCGGAGCAAATCCTGCAAACGGCAAAAAAAGCCAAGGAAGTATTATCGTCTCAGAATGATTTTAAAGAGGGATATTTATCATTAAATAGAAAAATTTTTGAGCAGCTAATTTT
Source organism: Rickettsia endosymbiont of Halotydeus destructor (assembly GCF_049278075.1). Taxonomy (NCBI): domain Bacteria; kingdom Pseudomonadati; phylum Pseudomonadota; class Alphaproteobacteria; order Rickettsiales; family Rickettsiaceae; genus Rickettsia; species Rickettsia endosymbiont of Halotydeus destructor. The sequence goes on along the minus strand of NZ_JAPNPB010000003.1, from coordinate 218,520 downwards.
TTCGTTAATAGACAAAACAATTACTATAGTAAAAGATACTTTATTAGAAGCGGACAACCCCAAAATTGACGGGATTATTTTAGTAGGCGGGGCAACTCGTATTCCATTGATTACTACTATGTTAAAAAAGTCGTTTTCAGTAGAGATTTTATCTGATATCGACCCTGATAAAGCAGTGGTATTCGGCGCTGCTTTGCAAGCTGAAAATTTAACTTCATCTAATATTAATTCTTTATTAATTGATGTCGTGCCTTTATCTCTTGGTATGGAGTTATATGGCGGTCTGGTTGAAAAAATTATCTTACGAAACAGCCCATTACCTATCTCGGTAACTAAAGAATTCACAACCTATGCCGATAATCAAACCGGCATTCAATTCCATATTCTTCAAGGAGAGCGGGAAATGGCAAAAGATTGCCGATCGCTTGCCAGATTCGAGTTAGCTAATTTACCGCTAATAAAAGCCGGAGGTGCTCGTGTGGAGGTAACATTTGCTATCGATGCCGACGGAATATTGTCAGTTTCGGCTCTTGAAAAAATTACTGGTAAATCGCATGCGATAGATATAAAGCCGGCTCATGGATTAAATAAAGAAGAGATTACTAAGTCGTTAGAGAATGCTTATAAAAATGCTGCAAGCGATTATGCTGCTAAATTATTACAGGAAACGATAATTAATACGGAGTCTTTGATTTTTAGCGTAGAAAATGCTATGAAGGACTTACCTAATTTACTTTCAGAAGGCGAAAGGCAAAAAATATACGAAGCAATAAAGGATTTAAAGGAAGCGATAACATTAGAAAATCGTGAGTTAATTATAAAATTAACTAAAAATTTTGAAGTTATGGCAAAAGATTTTATTGCACAGAAAGTTAGGTTTCGTTAAAAAATCATCATTAAAAGGAATAATAAATAATGCCAAAAGTAATTTTTATTACAGATACTACCGGAACAGAGAAAATAGTAGAAGCGCCTCTTGGGCTTTCAATTTTAGAGATTGCCCATAGTAATAATATTGACCTTGAAGGAGCTTGTGAAGGGTCTTTAGCCTGCGCTACCTGTCATGTTATTCTTGATGAGGAATTTTATCACAAATTAAAAAAACCTTCTGAAGCAGAAGAGGATATGCTTGACTTAGCATTTGGTCTTACAGATACTTCTAGGCTGGGTTGTCAGATTATTATAACTGAGGAATTAGACGGGATAAAAATTCGTCTTCCTTCTGCTACCCGTAATATAAAATTATAATGGATTAAACTCGTGATACGTAAAATTTTTCTATTTGTGTTTCTAACTTTTACTATAATATGGTTTGCGATTGCTTATACCGTAAAGGATAACGTAGTAAATTTAATTAAAAATTCTGAGTCGGATAATATTAAAATTTCTTATGAGAACATCAAAATTTCCGGCTACCCTATTAACTGGAAAATTATTATAACGCAGCCGAAAGTAAAATTTATTGATCATGTGAATTCAAAAGAATTTTTAAGTGAAAATATTACTTTATCTCTGGATTTTAGTCTTAAAAAAGTTAATCTAGATACCGGTAATTATATAAAGGAAATTGAAAATTTTGGCGATAAATCTTTAGAATATTTTGTGCGTTCAGATGAAGCTATAAAGGGGATAGTCAAATTAAATAAACCTTTATATAAAATAGCCAAGGATGATAATCTAAAGTCTATTACCAAGTCTATTCAGTTAAATAATAAATCATTATCAGTACTTAATGAAGATAAAGAAATTTTTAATCTTAAAAATTTGAATTTTTCGTTAGGTAAGAAAAATAGTCAGGAAAGCGAAAATATTTCTATATTACTTGGGTTAGATTATGCCTCTCTCGAAAATTATCTTAATTTTAAAAACGCTACTTTAGATTTAGTTACTTCCTTAAATTTTGTTCAGGGTAATAATGAATCTAATACTTTAAAAGATTTTACTATAGAGCGCTTTATTTTTATTTGTGATAATGATGCAAAAGTTGATTTAAAAGGAGGAATGGAATTTTTTACTAGTAAATTACCACAAGGTAAATTATCTTTTGAGCTTGAAAATTATCACGCTATTATTGATAAGTTAGTGCCAAATAATATCATTCTTTCCAAAAAAATTATTAAGGCGATTATAGCAAAAGCAGTTAGTGCAAACCAACCAGAATTATTACCTCTAGCTTTACCTGCTATAAATACTGATGCAGTAACTACCATTGAAAAAGTAAATTTTGATATAGAATTTTCTGATAAAGGAATAAATATCGGTTCAATTAACTTACTTGAACTACAATTTGGAGAAAATAAAGGAGAGAACCCAGAAGCTAATTAGAGGATGTTATCAGGCTCACCATTACGAGCACGAGTCTAATATACTTCAAACGTCATTGCGAGCAAAGCGAAGCCAATCACCTGTTGTTTTTTTAGATTGCTGCGCCTTCTTTCAGTCGCTCGCAATGACGGTATTTTTGCTGGCGTTTCCGCTCCCATGGGGGGTATTGTTGTGTGGATCAGCCAAACGGATGTCATCCCGTGATTTATTCACGGGACCCAGGAAAAATAGACAAATATGCGCATTATTAAGTTGTATTTCTGGATGCCGTGGTCAAGCCACGGCATGACAAATTTGGAATTTTCTGATCCTCGCAGAAATGACACATTTATTTTCCAGCTCTTTTGCGATCATTTGGGTCGAGGAAAGCTTTTCTAAGGCGAATAGATTTCGGTGTTACTTCAACTCTTTCATCATTTTCAATATAACTAATTGCCTGCTCAAGAGTTAAAATTACTGGTGGTGTTAGTCTCATTGCTTCATCCTTACCAGAAGCTCTGACGTTACTTAACTGTTTGGCTTTTAAAGGATTCACTTCAAGGTCGTTATCACGATTATGCTCGCCGATAATCATCCCCCTATATAATGGCTCACCAGGATTTATAAACATCTTTCCTCGATCTTCAAGATTCCATAAAGCGTATGCTACTGCTGCACCATCGCCATTAGAAATTAATACACCGTTACGTCTTCCTTCTATGGGACCTTTATAAGGGGCGTAACCATGAAAAATACGGTTCATAATTCCCGTCCCGCGGGTTTCAGTTAAAAACTGACTATGATAGCCGATTAATCCTCTGGAAGGCGCAAGGAATGTGACCCTGCTTTTACCGCCACCGGAAGGACGCATATCAATCATTTCTCCTTTCCTGACGGCCAAAGATTTAACTACTTCTCCAACAAAATCATCATCAACGTCAACCTGAATTTCTTCTATAGGTTCCTCTTTTTTACCGTCCTTATCAGTTTGAAACAATACTTCCGGTCTACTAATTGACAACTCAAACCCTTCTCGGCGCATAGTTTCAATTAATATACCAAGTTGTAGCTCTCCTCGTCCGGCAACCTGAAAAGCATTTTTTTCCGCAGCTTCGGTGACACGAATCGAAACATTACTTTCCAGTTCACGCATTAACCGGTCACTTATTAACCTTGAAGTAAGTTTTGAGCCTTCACGGCCAGCAAGCGGTGAATCGTTAATACTGAAAGTCATCGACAAAGTTGGGGGGTCGATTGGTAGTGATGGCAAAGCTATCGATACTTCAGGTGCGCAAATAGTGTCGGCAACTGTCGCATTTTCTATACCAGCGATAGCTATGATATCGCCAGCTTCTGCAGAGTCTATGGAAATTCTTTCCAATCCACGAAATGCCAGTATTTTACTTATACGACCATTTTCCAGAATATTATTTTCACGATTTAATACTTTAACGCTTTGGTTTACTTTTACGACCCCACTCTGCACTCTGCCGGTTAAAATTCTGCCAAAATAAGTATTATATTCACGAGTAGTTACCAGCATGGAAAACGGTGCTTCCTTGTCTGCAACTGGTGCAGGTACATATTCAGTAATAAGATCAAAAAGAGCTGAAAGATTATCAGGCTGCTCATCTAAAGTAAGAGATGCCCACCCTGCGCGACCAGATGCGTATACAATTGGAAAATCAGTTTGCTCGTCATTTGCTTCCAATGCTACAAATAAATCAAATATTTCCTCGATGACTTCATCAACCCGTCTATCAGGACGATCAACCTTATTAATAACCACTATAGGCTTTAAACCTAATTTCAAGGCTTTCGATAATACAAATTTTGTTTGCGGCATTGGTCCTTCTGATGCGTCGACCAATACAACAACTCCATCCACCATACTTAATATTCGCTCTACTTCGCCGCCAAAATCAGCGTGTCCAGGTGTGTCAACGATATTAATACAAACATCCTTCCACATAACTGAGGTGCATTTGGCAAGAATGGTAATACCGCGCTCACGCTCAAGATCGTTGGAATCCATGGCACGTTCGGCTACTGCCTGATTAGCTCTAAACGTACCGCTTTGTTTAAGCATGTTATCAACAAGCGTAGTTTTTCCGTGATCAACGTGAGCAATAATGGCAATATTACGAATAGAGGACATCTTTAAAATTCTCATAAATTAGTTATAATTACACGCATGATAACATAAAATGCTTTCAATTGGAACAAAGTTCTTGAAAAACTAATCAATTCAATTAAAAAATAAAACTATAACAAGTTTTACAATCCAAGCACAGAGAGATTTATGAATAACGAAAATACATTATTATTTTTATTTGATTTTGATGGGACTTTAGTTAAAAAAAGTTTACATAGTTATATTGGGGAGCGATTATGGCACCAAGTATATTCCCCTATACAGCAACGTATGTTTTCTTCAGTAAGTGAACGTGATAAAGAGATATTAAGGCTCACTGAACATCATTCTATAAAGTGCACCAAACAATTTTTAGCAGATGATAATTTCAATTGGAAAAATGAAGAGCAACTAGTACGTTTAATGAAAAATATTATATCATCCGGGCATAAAATAGGTATAGTGTCGTTTAATGATTATCCTGAAGCCATAAAATATTCAATTGAGCAGTTATTGGGAGAGAAAGAGGCAGAAAATATTTATATAAAATCAGGTTTACCTTCCTTAAATTATGAAGAGATACAACGTTGTAATAAGGTGCCATATATATTTGATGGAATGAGAAAAAACGAAATAGCTAATAAAGCACACGTATTTTTCATGGATGATGATATAAAGAATATAATAGCGGCAGAAAAGGAAGGAATTAAAGCTGTCTTGGTTGAAGAATTTGGAACAGAATATATTCATAAAGCGTTTAATTTTTTGCAGGAATTTAATGAAAGTCATGGAATTAATGTCGACTTGGTTGAGCCGCGTACTGAGCCGCTTATGGACAATGAGAGTTCAGAAGAAAATAATATGGAAGTTGAGTTTAATTTATTAAAGATAGGGTATACGCCTTTGGAGAAAGAGGATATGCTATTAGGAGATAGTCACACTCTCTAATCTTTTCGCGGTGGACAAATCATTATATGTTAGTTATTCTTATTTGATAAATTATGGAATTATATTGTGAAATACTGTAAACGGATGTTATTTATTTGCTTCTTAATAGCAAGTTTGCCTGTTTTTGCCAAGCGGGGAAATATTCAAAATAAGGAAGATAATTTTAGCGTTAGAGTAGCAGTGGTAGATATCCAATCTATTTTAGAAGGTTCTGTTGCGATACAAAATTTACGCGAAACCGTAAGCCGCTTAAATCAAAAGATTCAACAGGATATTTCAAAAAAAGAAATAGAATTTAAACCGTTAGAGGAAAATTTAATAAAAGAACGTCAATCGCTAAGTGAAGTTGATTTTGAAAAACGAGTAAACGAATTTAATGTAAAAGTTAGTGAAGTCAAAAAAGAAATTCAGGCGAGAAAAACAAAGCTTGAACAGGCACATGCGGAAGCTATGGGGATGATTCATGAAATGACTATTACTATCATTACTGAGTTAGCAGAAAAATATGATCTTAACTTAGTGATACCAAATACTCAAATTTTATATGCCAGGAACAATTTAAATATAACTGCTGAGGTAACTTTTATTTTGAATGAAAGGCTAAAGAATGTTACGGTTAATTATTAGAAATAAGTAATGATATTGTTATACCGTGTTCCTCTATGTCATTCTCGCGCAGGCGGGGCGTTGTTGCCTGGCTCTTAAAAGCGCTCGATGTCATTCCTGCGAAAGCGGGAATCCAGAAAAAGGTAAAATAATTTAAGCTTTTAGTTATAAAATTTATAGTGTTTACGCCTTTTAGTTTCTAGATTCCCGCTTTCGCGGGAATGACATCGGAGAAGTTGGTATAATTTCCGATCCATGCAACAACGCCCCGCCTGCGCGGGAATGACATAAAGTAATGAAAAACTATAAGAGTATATATATGAAAGAATTTACGCCGATTACGGTTGCTTACGGGGACGGGATAGGTCCTGAAATAATGGGTGCGGTGCTATATATCTTACAAAAAGCGGAAGCTCGTATTCGTTTAGAGACTATAGAAGTTGGTGAAAAATTATATATAAAGCATTATACTTCTGGTATAAGTGAGGAAAGTTGGGAATCTTTGCAGCGTACTCGTATATTACTAAAAGCGCCGATTACTACTCCGCAGGGTGGAGGGTATAAAAGTTTAAACGTAACAATTAGAAAAGCTTTATCTCTCTACGCTAATATTCGTCCTTCCGTTTCTTATCATCCATTTACTACCACCCTTCATCCTGACTTGAATTTAACAATAATTCGTGAAAATGAAGAAGATTTATACGCAGGTATTGAATATCGCCAAACACATAATATGTATGAGTCGCTAAAGCTAATTAGCCGCATCGGTTGTGAGAAAATTATTAGATTTGCCTTTGAATATGCCGTAAAAAATAATCGTAAAAAAGTAACCGCTTTAAGCAAAGATAACATTATGAAATTTTCTGATGGAATTTTTCATAAAGTTTTTGATGAAATAGCAGCCGAGTATTCACAAATTAATCATGAACATTATATTATAGATATAGGCACGGCGAGGCTAGCAACCAAGCCAGAAATATTTGACGTAATAGTAACTTCAAATTTATATGGTGATATTATTTCCGATGTGGCAGCTGAAATTTCTGGTTCAGTGGGTTTAGCAGGGTCGGCAAATATCGGCGAAGATTATGCAATGTTTGAAGCAGTGCACGGCAGCGCCCCTGATATTGCTGGTAAAAATATCGCTAACCCATCAGGTCTGCTAAATGCGGCAATAATGATGTTAGTGCATATAGGGCAGGGTGATGTTGCTAATCTAATAGAAAATGCTTGGAAGAAAACTATTGAGGACGGTGTTCATACTGCGGATATTTATAATACGCAAACCTCAAGTAAAAAAGTTGGTACTAAGGAGTTTGGTGAGGAAATAGTGAAAAGACTAGGAGAATATCCAAGCGTGCTTACTAAAGCTACATATCCTTTATCAAAAGTAAAGCAAGCGAGTAATATAACTTATTCGATAAATACTAAAGAGATTAAAAAGCTGGTTGGTGCTGATGTGTTTATTAATATTAATGTTCCATCTGCTCACGATATAGCTGAAAAAATTGCTAAGCTTGAATTAGGTAATTTGGAGCTAAAAACTATATCCTCTAAAGGTTTGAAATTATGGCCGAGAGATGTTAGGTTTGAGACTATCTCCGATCATTGGTGTTGTCGTTTTATGGCAAAAAATAATGCAGATTTAGATCATCTAGCGATAGTAAAATTACTGGAAGCTTTGAGTAAAGCAAATATTGATTTTATTAAGGTTGAAAATTTATTTGAATTTGATGGCAAACCTGGATTCTCTCTTGCACAAGGGGAGTAGGGATAAAGCGTTCAGTGTCATACCGCGGCCCCTCCCACGGTATCCAGAAAAAACCTTAAAACGGTATGACACCCTACTTGCCATAATATTGAAACGCAACCATATAAGGGATACTAATGATATTATATTACATGGGCGCATCATTAATTATTTTCGGATTATTTGCCATATTATCTGGTATTATTGGACTTTTTCGTTTGCCTGATTTTTATACAAAACTGCATGCGGCAAGCGTTATTGAATGTGCAGGTGTACCGCTTTGTTTAATCGGTCTTGCATGCACACAGGCAAGTTTAGCTAGTAGTCTTAAATTAATTTTAGCAGCTTTTTTGATTTTTCTATTAAATCCGGTTTCAACTCATGCCTTAGGTAAAGCATCCCTGTTGATGAAAGTAAGAGCATACTATACTGATAAGAAAAATGATTAATAATTTTTTTAACATCCCGATAATTATAGGTTTTGAGTCAGGTAACTATTTACTTAATCTAACTGGTTTTTTGTTGGTTATTATTTCCATAAAACTTGTAATTGCTAAAAGTCTATTAGAGGCAGTAGTTACTATGTCGGTATTTAGTTTACTAATCGGTCTATCTTATTTACTCATGGACGGGCCAGATGTCGCCATGACCGAAACGGCATTAGGTGCCTGTTTGTCAACATGCGTATATTTAAGTTTATTAAAAAAGCTACCGATAACAGCAACAACTAATATAAAAAAAGTAAACATTATTCCTGCAGCTATTATATGCTTAGCCTTTATAATAACAATGATTTATGTAGGGATGGAGTTACCGCATTACGGCAATGTTAATGCACCACTGCACACACATTTAAGTAAATATTATATTGACAATACTAGTAAGGATATTGGTATAGACTCGTTTGTTGCGGCTCTGCTTGGCAGCTATAGAGGCTTTGACACTTTAGGCGAAACCAGCGTAATTTTAATTGCCGGAATTTCGGTATTATTATTATTATCGAGAAAAAATAACGATGCTTAAAGATTATCCAATTATCAAAAACATTACTATTTTCTCTTCGCCTTATATATTGTTGTATAGTTTATATATTCAAATTAACGGTGAAGTTTCTCCTGGGGGCGGATTTCAGGCAGGTGTTATATTTGCTTCCGCTCTTATTGGGCTTGATTTAATTTATGGCGATAGTAAAAAACGATATTTCTCTACTGATTCCCTGCTTTTTATTGCTGTGTTAGGGATAATAATATATGCTTTGGTTGGGGTAATATCCTTGATATTTAACGATAACTATTTAAATTATTATTCTCTGGCAAATTTTACAAAAGATAAATTATCGGCTCAGCATAATGGCATATTTATAATAGAAATAGGCATCGGCCTTAGTGTTGCTTCAGTTATGTATTTGATTTATATGTTGATAACATATGAGAGCTAAAGCGTATTGTATGTCATTCCTGCATGATATTGGCGTTGTTGTATAGCTCGTTTTACGTCCATTCCCGCGGAAGCAGGAATCCATGCCTTTCTTTGTCATGCTGAACTTGTTTCAGCATCTATAAAAGAGATCCTGAAAAAATTCAGGATGACTGTTATTTTTCTAGATTCTCGCCTGCGCAGGAATGACATTGAGCAATATATTAAAATTAATCATGAGAAATTTGTTTTTATTAATTAAATGGGAATTACTAGTACAAAACCGGGTTAATAATATTATTAAATATCTTATTATATTTTTTCTATTTTGTACTATCAGTACTAGTTTAATTAATAGCCAAGAGGATATAAAAAAATTTGGTTTAGTTTTTTCGGTGATTTGTTTATTAATTTCATTAATTGGTTTTGCATCGCTGATATTTAAATCGGATTTACAAGACGGTAGTTTAGAGCTATTACTATCAAATTTTAATTCTGAAAAGATTATATTAGCTAAATTTTTTGCTTTATTAATAAGTAGTTTAACAGGCATAATTTTAGTTATGCCTGTTATTTATATTTTTTTTAGTCTTAAATTATTGGAAATTATTTATCTGTTCATTAGCTTGTGTCTTTTATTTATTTTAGCTAGCAGTTTAGTTGTTTTATCAAGCAGTATGCAAAGCTATTTTAGAGCTAATACTAATTTTCTTGGGACATTTATTATGCCTTTGCTAATACCAAGCGTAATAATTACCGGATTAATTTTGCAAAATAATAATATAAATGATAATTTAAAATTAGTTTTTATCATGATAGGAATAAATTTAATATTTTTACCAATTTTATTTTTTCTATCTAGCTATTTAATTAAAAATATTTACAGTATTTAGAGCGTATTAATTTATTTTTTCTTTGTTTTATTGGAGCGATAGTATAAAATAAATAATTTATAAGTTGTTGAGAAAAATTTATGTGGCAAGCTTTAAGAAGGCTAATTGCGGCTAACCCTATGGGATTATTTCTGTGGGGAATTATTAGCAAATGGTATTTAATGATAGCGGTCGCTTCATTAATTGTGTTATTTTATGTAGCAAAGGGCTTAGAGCAAATCGGCTTTATAGATTATTTTACTAAAAGTACGATTGAAGTTCTAGATACTACCAAAGCCGTTGCACAAAATTGTACTACGAAATTGGGGATAAAGGATGGGTTTGTTAGTTTCTGGAATTGTTTAAGTAATCCTGGAAAATATGAAGTAAGAGAAGGTACGGGTGAACAACAATTACAAGAAAATGTAAATAGGCTTATAAATAACCAGCCTGATAATACAATCCCGGAGCCTGTTATGCCGGTTAACCCTTATGATTCAACGGATAATATTAATAAAAATTAAATAATATTAAAAGTCTATTTCTAAATCTATGGCAAACACTAAAAAAACTTTGAATATATGGAGAGTATTTCAAGAATTGAATTTTATTTTAAGGGGTGGGCAAGCGCAGCTTATATTTAATAAATGCTAAAATCTAATAACTTTAATGAGCAAATCCCTAATAAAATGAAAGAACAATTTTTAAAAAACGAACCAAATAAGCAGACGCGTCGAGACTTTATGGTACTCTCAGCTACTAGTATAGCAGCAGTTGGAGCAGTTTGTACTGCATGGCCGTTAATTGATTCTTTAAATCCTTCTGCTGATGTGCTGGCTTTATCATCAATTGAAGTGGATCTATCTAACATTGCAGTTGGCCAGACCGTTACGGTAAAATGGCAAGGAAAACCTGTTTTTATTACTAATCGTACTACGGAAAAAATTACCGAAGCAAGGAATGTTAAAATGTCGGAGTTAATTGACCCTGAAGAAGATCAAGCTCGTGTTAAACCTGGGCATGATAATTGGCTTATAACTATCGGTATTTGTACGCATTTGGGCTGCGTGCCTTTAGCCAATCAAGGCGAATATGATGGTTGGTTTTGTCCATGCCACGGTTCGCAATATGATTCTTCGGGTAGGGTTCGTAGAGGTCCTGCTCCTCTAAATTTAGCAGTCCCGCCTTATAGCTTCATCAATGATAAAAAAATTAGAATCGGATAATTATTTATGAGTGAGAATAATATTCCGGAAAAGCCTTCAAATTCGATTATAGAATGGATCGACTATAGATTGCCTATTTTTTCCTCCTTAAAACATTTTAGTCAGTATCAAACTCCTAAAAATTTAAGCTATTTATGGAATTTAGGTTCGATAGCCGGCATTGCACTTGTGATTCAAATAATTACCGGTGTGGTTTTGGCAATGCATTATACGCCTCATGTCGATTATGCTTTTGATAGTGTTGAGAAAATAATGCGTAACGTTAATTACGGCTGGCTAATACGTTATGCGCATGCGGTCGGGGCTTCGATGTTTTTTGCTGCCGTATATTTACATATTTGTCGAGGGTTATATTACGGTTCATACAAAGCACCGCGTGAGTTGCTTTGGCATATCGGAATTATTATTTTTCTAACAATGATGGCAACCGCTTTTATGGGTTATGTCCTGCCTTGGGGGCAAATGAGCTACTGGGGAGCGACAGTAATTACTAATTTATTTTCTGCTATTCCTTTAGTCGGTAAATCAATAGTTACATGGTTGTGGGGCGGCTTCTCGGTTGATAATCCAACGTTAAATAGGTTCTTCGCTTTGCATTATCTATTGCCGTTTATCATCGTTGCGCTTGTCTTATTGCATATCGTTGCTTTGCATCAGCATGGCTCAAATAATCCCAAAGGAATTGACGTTAAAACCCCTAAAGATACTATTCCTTTTCATCCATATTATACTGTTAAGGATTTTGTTGGATTCGGCGTTTATTTTATAATATTTGCCTATTTTATCTTTTATCAGCCAAATTATCTAGGGCATCCTGATAATTACATACCGGCAAATCCATTAGTAACGCCGGCGCATATCGTTCCGGAATGGTATTTTTTGCCGTTCTATGCGATTCTTAGAGCAGTGCCTTCAAAGCTTGGTGGCGTGTTATTGATGTTTTCAAGCATATTAGTGTTATTTGTTTTGCCCTGGCTTGATAGCTCAAAGGTAAGGAGTAGTAATTATAGGCCGATATACCGCATTGCTTTCTGGATATTTATTGCAGATTGTTTATTGCTTGGTTATTTAGGTGGGCAACCGGCAGAAGAGCCGTATATTACTTTAAGCCGCTTTGCTGCAAGTTATTATTTTTTCCATTTTTTAGTAGCGCTACCGTTAATTAGTAAATATGAAAAACCTTTACCGTTACCGGAAGAGATATAATTTATAAAATTAAAAGGATAAATAAATGCAAACAAATATCATAAAGATTATTATCGGTATAGGTTTAGCAATAGGAGTAATTTCTTTATATTTGTTATTATCAATAGAAATGCCTAAAAAACCTCTTGCAGGGCAGGGAGATATGTATAATGACGATGTGCAAATCGGTGGAGATTTTAAGTTAACAGATCAGGATGGGAAAATATTTAACAGCGATAGCTTAAAAGGTAACTTAAGATTAATTTACTTCGGTTTTACTTATTGTCCAGATATTTGCCCCGCTTCTCTGCAAAAAATAGCAGAGGTTGTAAATACTTTAAGTAAATATGGGATAGAAATTACACCGGTATTTATTACTATTGATCCAGAGCGTGACACTTCTACGGTGCTTAAAGAGTATTTAAAACAGTTTCATTCTAAATTTATCGGTCTTACTGGCAGCAAAGAAAAAATTAGAGAAGTAGCTGATGAATTTAAAGTGTATTATGCCATAGCAAATCCTGGGAGTGACAAGGCAGGTTATATGATTGATCATTCATCTTTTGTTTATTTAATGAGTGAAAACGGTAAATATCTTAAGCATTTTTACCTAGATTCTTCTTCGAGTGAGATAATAGAGTTTCTAAGAGTGATGAATTCCCAAAATAGAAAAAATTAGATGGATAATTATTTACTATTAGCATATTTATTTACTTTTTTAGTGCTAACTGCCCTATTAATAAAGGCTTGCCTTAATTATAAACTACGAAACCACAAAAGAGATGAACATAATGATTAAATTGTATGTGAAGTCTTTCAAGAATTGGATTTCATTTTGAAGGGTGAACGCACGCAGCCTATACTTAATAGGTGAGTACGTGAATCCTAGGATCAAAATGAAAAAACAATTTTTTGAAAGACAAGCGGTATATGCAAAAAGGAGTAAAAAATAGATTAGTAACAATAATAATTTGTTTGCTCTTAATAGTGTCAGGTATATGTATTATATTATATAATTTAGAGCAGAATATAACATTTTTTTTGCCACCGTCTAAAATTAACGAAATTGATAACAGTAAAGAATTTAGAGTAGGAGGGCTTGTTAAAATATCCTCGATAAACAAAATTGCTGCGGATAAAATCAGTTTTATTATTACCGATAATATTAAAGATTTAGAAATACTATATCAAGGAGTACTGCCCGGATTATTTCGTGAAGGGCAGGGTGTAATTGCCACAGGAATATTGTCAAATAATAAGTTTATAGCTCGACAGTTATTAACCAAACATGACGAGAATTACTATCCACCAAAATCAAAAAAATAATTACAAAAATGCAACGCTGCGGATGGGCTAAAAGTGAATTAGATATTTTATATCATGATTTAGAATGGGGAAATCCTGTTTATGATGATCAAAAATTATTTGAATTTGTTACCCTAGAAAGTGCCCAAGCCGGTCTTAGCTGGACAACTATCTTAAAAAAGCGAGAAAATTATCGTAAAGCTTACGATAATTTTGACTTTATTAAAATCGCTCAATATGACGATCAAAAAAAACACTTATTGCTAGAAGATGTCGGTATTGTAAGAAATAAGCTAAAGATTGAAGCTTCAATTACTAATGCACAGGTTTTTTTGCAAATTAGAAACGAATTTAAAAGCTTTAGTAATTATATTTGGCATTTTACAAAAGGTGAAATTATTTATAATAATTTTAGTATGCTATCAGAAATTCTACCTCAAACAGAATTATCTTTAATAATTAGTAAAGACTTGAAAGCTAGAGGCTTTAAGTTTTTTGGTCCTGTTACCTGTTATGCATTTTTGCAGGCCATTGGCGTAGTTAATGATCATGTTACTGCTTGTTTTCGTTTTTACAAATTAACAGGAGAAAAGAATGACAAATAAATCACCGTTTAAGGAATGGAAGTTTTTAAAAGCTAAAGAAGGAGGAGCTAATGAAGCCGGAGAGTATGGTGGTGTATATCAAAGTTTAGACGGTCAAACTACAGCTATGATAAAAAAAGAAGCGTCTCCTGCAAAAAATATATCAGAATTTTTAGGATCACAAATTTTTGAAGTAATGAGCCCAGGGAATGGTGCTAAAGTTTCTTTGATTGCGCCGAATAATTTACAGACGGGGAAATCTCCAAATACTGATTCTGAAATATATGTAAAATCTGAATTTTTTAAAAATTATAGTAGTGACATGTATGTTGATATGGATGCGCACATGTCAGCAGCCACTAAACCAAATTCTAAATTTAAAAAAGATGGAGGTAGACCTCTTTTCATGGGAACAAGAAATTTAATATCTAAAACCTTTGAAAAAGCTTTTAAAGAAGTTAAATATCAAAATTTTGAAAATATTATGCCAGCAAGTCTATTGATCGGCGACTTTGATATTCACATCGGTAATATAGGAGTTATTAGAGATCCTAAAGCTACAAATCTTTTACCTAAAATGGTACGTATAGATTTTGCCGGTAGCCTTGATAAATTAACAAATAATATTCACCCTAATTCTAGGCTTAGACATTTACCCGGTTTTGGTCCTACCAATCATTTTAGAGAATTTCCTTCGTTTCTTCGCAGAAAAAGTCCCGAATTTGCCGATAGCTTATTAGTTTCATCTAAAATTGATTTAGATAGTATTATTGACAAAAGCTTTGAAGAAATGGCTAAATATTATAGCAATACAGCTCTGGCTGCTTGGGCAAAGCAAGCAATGCCAAAAATATTTGATAAAAGAAAAGCTCAAGAGATTACACCTGAGGAGATTAAAAATTCTTTTAAGGATACTATGAAAAAAAGGCAAAAATCATTAAAAGAATATGGCCTAGAAGTAAAGTTAGGTACTTTAATAACTAAAAAACTTACTTCTCCTCATCAGGTAGATGAAAAACAATTAAAAATATTAATGCAGGAATATCCCGAGCACTTTGAGAAAATTATTAATTACGAAAAAGGTAAAAAGGGAGGTGAGAAACTTAAATTAAGCGATAAATCCTTGCGTGGTATTTTCTTTAAAAAAATCGGTGTAGAAAAACAATTAATAAAAAGTATAGCAAAGTTAGTTGAAGAAATTAAAATTCCAGAGCAGCAAAACGAGAAAAGATCACTAGCATTTAAAGGTACTTTAAAAGGTGCAGCTGTAGGTATTAAAGATTTATCAGAAAAAACAGAATTAAAGCCAATCAGTAAGGAGTATCCAGCCAGGGTTAAAGATTATACTACACAATCTTTGTTAGATAGAGATAACTTTCAAGAGCAGAAAGAAAGAAAGCTCCTTAATAAGGTTGCTCCTCCTATTACTCCAACGAGGATTGCAGACAATACTACAATAAAAGCAGATAACGAAGAATTGAGAAAAAAGATTTCTTCTAAAGATTTTAAAATTTTAAAAGAGTTAAGAAATGTTATCGCAAATGTCCTGACAACAACCTCTAAATCTATATCACCGTCAGTAGGGAAAAAAACATCAAAGCCTATGAAAAGAGAAAGGGGGTAAATTTTTTATATCTTCTCCCATCATTGCTTTGAAAATTCTACGTCTCAGTCCAAAAAAACTGTAAGTCTTGATCAAGCAAGCTAGGCTCTGGGCACAAAATTTAAATTAAACTAGTTTAGCTCTTTTTATATTTCCAATTATAAGGTTATTTTAAAATAATTTAAATCTCGTTTTGTGCAGAACCTAGCCAAAAATATAATGTATAGCATTTTTATCATTTTTTATGATTGCCCCACGATCTCGATTGCTTGCAATGACGATATTTATATTTAGTAAGCAATGCCCATAATGTGCTTATCATCCGAAAAGCCACCAATTCTTCAAGCCAGCAGTATATATATAAATAAGTATGAATTGAATGATTGCTAAATGAATACAATAAATACTAATAGTATGGCGGCTTAACCATTTTAGGTTTATTGTAGTTTTTTGAGTAAAATCTCTTGTTATCATCAATATATAGATAGTGATTGATAAAATAATCGTCAAGATAGTATAGCTATCTGAAAGGTTAAAGCCGGTGATCGTATGTAGTAACGAGATCACTAGCGAGATAAAAATACAAAGTCGTAAATTCAGTGGATCATGCCTGGCAATATGTCCCAACACCATAATAGCAATTACGACAGTACCGTAATCAATAAGAAACCAGCTAACGCACCATAACATTGCTAGCACTACAACATGACAATAGCCACTATAAAAAAAGTTATTTAAATTATTACGAAAATAGTAAAGATACCACTGACCTAAATAGATAGGAATTAAAATATTAGTGGTAAGAAATTGCTTAAATAATATATCGGTATATATTTGGAGTAAAACACCGAGTATTATTATTTTATGTTTTGGCTTATTATGAAAATTATAACCGGCAAAAAAGCAGAAAATCGGCATACTTATTCGCCCGATAACTCTCATAACAGGCATTTCAGGATATAAATACAAACCTATATGGTCGATAATCATAGCTATAATAGCCAAAACTTTTAGCAAATCCTGATAATTAGATTTATTTTTACTAGTTATAATCATTCAATTATTTCATTAATTAGTATTTGAAAAGTAATAAAAGTTGCGGTATGTCATACCAAGGCCCCGCCCCGGTGTTCAGGAAAATTTGAATAAAGTGGCTAAATCTAGTTCACCAGTCACGAAGTGACCACGTTTTTGTTATTTCTGCCGATTTATTTTAATTAGCTTTAAAATTAAGTTTGTTAATGGTCCACAATTTTAATAAAAAAGCTAAGCCAAAAAAAACGGCTATACCGACTAAAATAGTTCCTCCTAAAGCAAAAATTTTAACCAATAAATATTCGGAATAAAAATATTCTTGATAATGGTGTTTTATTAACCAAATTACTAAGGTCATTATAAAACAATTTGCTAAAGCTTTACAGCAAAAAATTTTTACTTCAGAGTTTATATAAAGTTTATTCTGTTTTTTACTATAGCTATATAATAACCATAAATTATACCAAGCTGCAATGGAAGAGCCAACAGCAATCCCGATATGCTTTAAAGGAATCATTAAAATAATATTGAGCAAAGTGTTAACGATAAGAGAATATAAAGTTATCTTAAGCGGGGTTTTAGTATCACCATTAGCATAAAAGATTGGCATTAGAATTTTTGCTAAAATAAAAGCCGGCAAACCGAAAGCAAAAGCTGAAATCGCCTCTGCCGTATGAGTAGTATTTTGAGCGGTAAAAAGCCCTCTCTCATAAATTATATGAATTATAGGATGCGATAAAATAATAATGCCAAAAGTAGCGGGCAAAGATAATAATAACCCCACTTTAATCGCATTATTTTGTATTTCGCCCGCACGTTTTAAATCATTCGATTTATAAATTTTGGATAATTCCGGTAATAATATAGTAGCAAAGCTAGTACCTATTATAGATAAAGGAAATTGATATATCCTATCGGCATATGATAATATAGAAATTGCCCCATCGATAAAACTAGCAAGTGATTGCGAAATAAAAAGGTTTAACTGTTGAACACCAGAGCTGATGGCTGCCGGTCCCATATTAATTAAAAATTTCTTTACATCCTTATCTTTAGGTTTAAAAACTATTGGGAAAGTTAGACCGGCTCTTTTTACACAGATAAACATAAAGGCAACTTGTGATATACCGGCAATTACTAAAGCAATGCTTATTGATATTACGGATTCCAGATAGTTATCTAACCATAAAGTAAAAATTATTACGCAGATACTTAGAATGCTAGGGACAAAAGCAAAAGCAGCAAATTTCTTTACCGAGTTTAAAATTCCACCGAATAAAGCAGTTATAGAGATAAATATTAGATACGGCATGGTAATACGGCATAGCAGAACCGTCAGAGCAAATTTATCGCTGTTACCGTGAAAACCTGGTGCTATAATAAACATTAAAGAAGGCATAAAAACCTGCATTAATACTATCAAAATTATTAAAGTTAATAATAAAATAGTAAAAATCTCGCCGGTAAAATAGCGAGCAGTCTTTTTTGATATTAGCATTTTCTCGTTAAAGATAGGAACAAATACGTTTGAGAGCGCCCCTTCAGCAAAAATTCGTCTAAATAAGCTGGGCAGTTTAAAGGCAACATTAACACCGTCGGCAATATTTGTTGCACCGAATAACGAAGCGATAAATAGTTCTCTTACCAAACCGAATATGCGAGAAATTAGCGTAAAAAAAGCTACTGTAATTCCTGAACGAAATAAGCTCACTATTTGTGTTTAGCTCTTATTATCCCTTCTTCAATCAATTCTTTTGCTTTTGCAGAATTTTCAAAGCCGGTAACTTTCACCCATTTGCCTTTTTCCAGGTCTTTATAATGTTCAAAAAAATGCACTATACGTTTTTTTAGCATGTCAGAGATATCGTCTAATTCTTTAATATTATCAAAGGTAATATCAAGTTTGGAAGTCGGCACGGCAATAATTTTCTCATCTAAACCGGACTCATCTTCCATCATTAACACCCCGATAGGACGACATTTAATAACACAAGCCGGTATTACTGGATAATGAGCAATAACAAGTACGTCTACCGGATCGCCGTCATTAGAAAGAGTATGCGGAATAAAGCCATAATTACAGGGGTAGCTCATTGAGCTTTGCATGAATCTATCAACAAAAATTGCTCCCGATTCTTTATCAAATTCATATTTAATAGGCTTGTCATTCATCGGAATTTCGATAATTACGTTTATTTCATTATCGGTCGGTTTTGCTTTAATTTTATCGATTAGCATAGTTTTCCTTTTATTGTTTTGTAGTGTTTACTTCCGCTTCTGCTCTCTATGTCATTCCCGCGAAGGCGGGAATCCAAGGGGAAAATAGTCATCCTGAATTTATTTCAGGATCTACTAAAAATGCTGAAACAAGTTCGGCATGACAAAGAAAAGTCTGGATTCCCGCCTTCGCGGGAATGACATAAAATGTGCTTTAATTATCCAAACAACAATGCCTTCACGGGAATGACATAATGCTTTTGTTGACTATGAAACAACACCCGAAAGGTCCTTATCACAACCCTAGTTTTTTAGGCTTATAATATTTAACCCAAATGTCTACTAATAATTTAGTGATAACAATCGCCGAGAACATTGAAGAAATAATACCTATTGTTAGGGTAACTGCAAAGCCTTTTATTGCACCGACTCCGAATATATAAAGTAAAAAGGCAACAATTAAGGTTGTCAGATTAGAGTCAAGAATAGTAGCAAAAGCTGCTTCAAAACCGACCTTGATTGAATACAGATTTGAAGCACCTTTACGTAATTCTTCTTTAATTCTTTCATAAATTAATACGTTAGCATCGACTGCCATACCCATCGTTAATATTATGCCGGCAATCCCCGGTAATGTTAAGGTTGCTTGAAAAAGAGACAATAGTGCTAAAATATAAAGCAAAGCAATACTTAAAGCAATATTTGCGAAAAGCCCTAACACACCATATGACCAAATCATAAATATCACTATGGCCATAAAACCGATAATACCGGCTTTTTTACCGGCTTCAATAGAATCGGCGCCGAGATTTGGTCCTATACTTCTCTCTTCAATTATTTTTAATGGAGCAGGAAGTGAGCCCGCTCTAAGTAACAAAGATAATTCATTTGCCGATTCAACAGTAAAATTACCGGAAATTATACCGTTACCGCCTAAAATCGGTTCGTTTATTACAGGTGCGCTAAGCAATTTATTATCAAGGACGATGGCTAAACGTTTACCTGAATTATTTTTAGTTATTTCACCGAATAATTTACTGCCTAAATTATTAAAAGAAAATGCTACTACCGGCTGAGAGTTTTGATTAAAAGAAGCAGAGGCACTAGTTAATTGATCACCTCCCAAAATAACTTTCTTCTTGATAACTATGTAGTATTCTCGGCCGTTTTCGCTTTCTCCTTTCACTAAAATCGAACCGCTCGGTAAATGCCCTTTAATTGCTTCTTCTATATTTGCCGTTTCATCAACTAAATGAAAAGTTAGTTTTGCCATTTTGCCTAGAATATTTTTTAAGTGCGTCGGGTCTTCCTCGCCTGGGACTTGCAATAATATGTGTCTATTGCCTTGCCTATGCAAAGTAGGCTCTTTAGTACCGGTACTATCAACTCGCATCCGTACAATCTCAATGGATTGGTCGACTACTTTATTAAGCAGCTCGCTTAATTTTGAATCGCTATAACTAAGTTTAAGCTTGTTATCTTCATAATCAATAGTAATTTCAGAATCAATTTTATTAATTATTTTTTTAACCGGCTTTAACTCTTCAGGGCTACGTAACTCTAATTGTAAAGTATTTTGTCTAACGACAAGATTTTTATAACCTATTTTCTCTTCACGAAAAGATTTTCGTAAAGTATCGGCTAAATTTTCCATCGAATCATTTAAATAACTATCAAAATCTACGTCTAATAATAAATGCGCTCCACCTCGCAGATCAAGACCTAAATTCACTGTATTATGAGGTAAAAACCTGGAGTTGACCGTTGTAAAATTAGGCAAAGCGCATATAACTGCAAAGATCGTACAGATAAGGGAAAGAAAAATTTTTCCTTTGGGAAGCCCTTTAAGAAGATTTTGCACTGATTACCTTCTTGTCGTTTTTAGCCCCTTTACTATTATCTTTTTTGTTAGTAGGAAGTTCCTTTGTACGGCTAGTAATATCAACAACAGCGCTTTTTAAGATTTTAATATGGACGTCTTTAGCTATTTCCACTTCAATTTTATTATCCGTATCATTAACTTTAGTGACTGTTCCGAAAATACCGCTATTTGTTAAAATCTCTTCGCCTTTTTTCACGTCACTAACTAATTTCTCTCTTTGACGGCGACGTTTTTCTTGCGGGCGGAGTAATAAAAAGTAAAATACTGCAAAAATTAATACCATCGGAATTAAACTGGTCAAACCCGAAAAAGGTTGCGCGGGTTCTACTGGAGAGATTTCCGTTTCTTGGATTTCTATAGTATCGTTATTATTTGGTGCAGTAGCTTCATTAGACGCCATATTATCCTCTACATATCTTTAATTAGTGTGTTAAAAATAGCTTCTGAATAGTTTTAATGCAAGGGAAAATAAACGGAAATTATATTTTTTGGAAGCTAATCGGTAAGTTTATGAAAAGTATTATTGCATTAGACTAGAAATTGTTTAAAATCATTCTAGTTTATCAATAAAGTTCTATATATTTTATGCAAAGATTATGGCTATTACTGAGTTTCATTACATTTATAATACGCGCCTCAGATGCTTTAGGTAGCAATGATCCTATTGGTACAGGAATATGTGAGGTATTAGCAGTCTTTAGATCTGATCTCATCCAGATTATTCAGTTAATAAGTGTCATAGCCTTAGGAATCCAAGTCATGAGAGGTAAATTAAGATGGGAAACAGCTGTAACTGTTATAGTGGCTATTATTATAATGTCTTATTCATATTATATAGTAGCGATAATATCTGGAGTTAGTATGGATAGTATGAAGAGTTGCACAACTTTATATAGTAAGGTACAAGACGATTCTTTTGCTAGAGAGCTATGTAAACTAATGATAATATTTAGTGGGAATGCTATGCGGGTAATCGCTATTATGGGTATATCTGCTTTAGGTATCCAATCTTTAAGAGGCAAATTAAAATGGGAAGTAGCTTTAATGGTTGTAGTAGGGATTATATTAATGTTTAAAGCTCCTCAGATAATCTTTGCAATACGCGGACATCACTACACAAATAGTAGTTGCGAATCATTACTTCAAGTTAAGTAATTTGATTTAACTCAGCGCTTAGTGTGTATTGCTGCACTTCTTTCAGTCGTCGCAATGACGGTTTAAGATATGTCATGGGTAAAATGCTTTGAGCGTTGTTGCATGGCTCTTAAAAAGCAGTTAATGTCATTCCAGCAACGGCGGGACTCCAGTAAAACATATAGTCATCCTGAATTTATTTCAGGATATCTTTAAATTAAATGCTGAAACAAGTTCAGCATGACAAAGGAAAGGCTGAATTCTTGCCGTTGCTGGAAAATGACATAGGAGCGTGCAACAAAGCCAACAAATGCTTGCAATGATGGTTAAAGTATCTATGCGGGCAACACCTTGCAGAAATTACATAGAAAAATAAATATTTGGAGCGGGTGAAGGGATTCGAACCCTCGACTTCGACCTTGGCAAGGTAGCGCTCTACCCCTGAGCTACACCCGCTTAACTTAACATAAGCGAAACTTGAATATAAAAAACAACTAACTAAAATGCAAGCAAAAATATAAAAAATAACAAATATATTTAGTTTATTAATTTCTTTACATTTTTTGTTATTAAATATATAATTTCTTTTTAAAAAATTAACACATAAGCAACAGTTATGAAAAATTTTATTGGATTGGTACTATTAACCTTTTTGCTTGTGGGTTGTACGACAAAACCCATTCCAACTAAAACCTTTATTATGTCTCAAAAAGACGAATATAATAGGCTTAACCATAATGAAAAGCCTCGTTTTTTCGTAGTTGATTCTAAAACCTTTATGAAAATTTCGGATGAATTAATAATTGAATATTTTAAAACGACATGGGTATTACATAGTTCAAGATATTCCGAAATGGAAAAGAAAAAAGCAGCAGTAGTGCTTGATATGTTATTTAAGGAAATAGTAAAGGAAGCGCTTGATAAAGATAGATTTATTGATCAGTTTAAAACATGCAATCATAAATTAATATCGAAAGATTGGGAATATTTAAAAGATAGAGAAGGACGCAATGCAATACACAAGTTGCCTAAACATAGAGCAGCTTGTGTGATAAGAGATTTATTTGATAAGTATAAAGTTAAAATAGAAATTGATATGGTAGCAAACAAATATACTCATTATTAATAAAAATTCAAATTAATAAAATTCAGGCTAAAAATTATGAAAAAAATATTTTTTTTTACAATATTGGTTTGTGGTTTATTAACTGCTTGTACCAATAAAAATACCTCTATAAACAATGATGTTACAGCGGCTGAGGCGCGTGAAATATATGAGGTTGCATCATCAGAAGAAAAGAAAATGCTTTTTGTGGTTGGAGCTAAGGAATTTCTAAAAGCTTCGGATGAAGCATTAATAGAATATTATAAAGCTTATAATCATCTGGAAATAGTAACAAAATCACCTACTGCTAGTGCTGCTCAAAAGAAACGAGCTGAAGATAAATTTGATTATATTCTTAATAAAATAATGACAGTTCAAACGCCTTCTACTAATCCTTATGAAAAATTGGATAAATGTAGTAAACTTCAAATAATGGAAGATATTTTTTTAATATCCCGTAAACCTGAGCATGATCAATTAAAAAAATTATTAAGTCTTCCTGATCATAGAGCGGCTTGTGTGATTAGATATTCATTAGAAATGACAAGGAGAAGATATGAAATCCAACTTAAGAAATAATTTTATAGCTTGTTAAGGTTATTTCCATATGTTATAAAATCTGGCTAAGAAGCCGTAGCTCAGTTGGATAGAGCGAGCGATTCCTAATCGCTAGGTCGGAGGTTCGAATCCTCTCGGTTTCGCCAATGGTTTTAAAATTTGCAGCTAAGCATATCTAGGTCAATATTCAAAGCTAAGCTTAACTTTTTTAATGTGCTCATTGTGCCTTGCCTTGAGCCATTTTCAATAGCAGAAATATATTGCTTAGTTTTACTGATTTTCTCCGCTAATATCTCTTGAGAATAACCCCTATACTCTCTATAAGCTTTAACAGGGTTCTCGCCGTTTAAAATTTTATTTACTAAATCTTCTGAAAAATATTCTTCATCTTTAGTAATTCCTTCAGCATATAATTCTTCGTCGGTAATGTGTATTTTTTTAAAATTAATAAGCTGCTGATATTCATTAAAAGGTATAATAACAAAAGCTGGTTTACCTTGATATTCTATAATATGTTTATTACTCATTTATATATTCCCCCTCTAACATCAATATTTATTACTAGCACTTCAAGCTTTTCATTAACAATTCTATATATAACTCGATACTCTCCAACTCTTAATCGATATCCCTCATAGCCTACTAGCTTTTTTATATTATTATTTTCTTTATAAGGGGCTAATTTTAATAGTTCTAACTTTTCTAATATAATTTTTCTTTTATTTGTAGAAATCTTAAGTAAATTTTTTAAAGCAGTTTTAGAAAAGCTTAATTTGTAAGTCATTGGTAAAAAATAATAAGAGCTATTTATAGTATATAATATTTAATTGACTTGTGTCAACATATTGTTGACTTATTTTTTATAAATGTATCTAAAACACTATTTCAGTATTTTTATTTTATTGATGTTTTATTTTCTAATTTTAGAGTTGATGTTTTTATATTTGCAATGACGGCTGGGCTTTATAGATTTACCACGGTGCTATGTTTCTTGCAATGACGTTTACAGTATCCACGCGGGCAACGCCTATGCGAGGCCAACATTCGAATACTAAAATAAAAACTACTCCACAATAATACTGCCTATTACTCCTCTATAGTAAATTTGAGGATTATACATAGATTCGCTATAAATAGCAGGGGTTGCAAAGATTCCTTTATTTATGGCTTTTATTTTATACTGATATTTTATTTCGTAATTCGGAATAGTACCGAATAATATTACCCTATCGTCACGACGATCGACATTAACAGGTTGCCATATAAGTGTTTTATCGTCATTTCTTAATATATTTATATTATTATTGGTTAGTAATAACTCAAAGCCAGCTGGCAATAAATCTAATACTACAATATCATTCAGCGTGTCTTTATTACCTGAGCGCAACGTAAGCGAAACAATAATATTCTCACCTAATTTTACCTTACTAACTTCTTTGTTATTCTCATCTAAATATTTCTTACTGATCTCAATACCCTTAATTATTTCCTTATTATCGTTTAACGACTTATCAAAACCTGAGGTTAAGAGCTGATAAAAGAATCCTTTTGTTGAGGAAGTTAATTTTAAGTTTTGAGTATCGTTTGCCAAAATATCCGCAGTCATTATTTTATTACCAGTAAGAGTAAGCTCCTGCTGCTCTTTATCATTACTATAGGTTTTGACTGTAATATTACTCTCCTCGACATTATCTATATTATCAGCATAAGCGACGCTTGCCATGATTGCGTAACTTGCTGCTAACGTATTATAACTATCGTTTGAAAGCTTTGCGATATCTTGCACGATTGACTTATCGATGGTTTTCAATCTTTCTGGAAAATGCTGCGATATTATATATAGATACTGACTATATTTTATCAAAGCATTATAATATTGATAGTCTGAAATTGTAGTAGGGGTAATAGCTTTATTTAAAGTAAAGCTATCCAGTAAATTATTAGCCTCCTCATTCATTTGTAGCATCTTATAGCTAGCGGCTAAATAGACAGCAGTTAGATCGTCTCGCCAATTATCTTTTTGAGAGGTCTCTAAATAATTTAAAATATTAGCTATATAATTAGTAGTAATCTCATTATTTTTGGTAAGTATATAAACCGCGTAAGCCTTTTCTCTTGCAGAGTTTAAAGAATTAATAGACCTATTTGCCGTATTTTTAAGATAATCAAGACCTGAAGCAAAAGTATCGCTAGGCACGGGTAAGTATTTTGTAGTGCTTTCCGTTAAGAAATGTATCGCATAGATAGAAATAAAATCATCTGAAGCGCTGCCCTGATTACTCCACATGTTAAACCCGCCATCATAATTTTGTCGCTCGCTTAGAGTTTGAAATGCTTTATGTAATGATTCATCAATTTTTTTACGTTCAATATCTGAAGTTTTTACTAATTCTTGCTCATTATATAACATAACATTCGCAAAATTTCGGCTTACTAATTGTTCGGTACAAGCAAACGGGTAATTATCGAGATAACTTTTAAATCCGGTAATAATCGCTAACGGTGAGTTAGAAGCAGAAATTTGCAGCTTGGCAAATTCTTTATATAAATCTCTTGAAGTCTTGAGGGTAATCTTATCAAGTGGCTCATATCCCGTATCGATAGTAGTAACGTTTGGCAACGGAGGGCGAACGCTAGCGGTAGAAGTCATTACCGATTTTGTGTTATTAAGGGAAGCAGTTACTTTAAAGCTTGCTGAGCCAAGCCGCTCTGTAGCTTTTAATTTAACGTTAATACTTGCTTCCGTGCCTTCGCTTATCTTTATTTCACGAGGGTAATCTAGTATTTTCAGCCCTTCGCTTGTTTCAATATTTATTGAAACTTTCGCATTTCCTGAATTTTTTACGTTATTTGCGATTGTTACGGGAGCTATAAATTCGTCATTTGGTGTGATGAATAAAGGTAAGTTTGAGCTAATTATAAAATCCGATTGGACATAAAGCTTAACATCAGTGCTACCCACGGAATCAAGATTTGCAGCAATTGCCATAACTCTTAAAGTACCGTTAAAATAATCAGGAATATCGAACGTAACTTGTTTTTTATCTAAAGTTGAGTCAATAATTCCTGACCAAAAGGCAACAGGCGGCTGATCTTGTCTTTTAAACGGATTTAAGTTTTTGTTTAAACTCATATACTCACCGCCGCCGGGAGCTGCCATAAAGCTTTTCATCATAATAGAATTTTCCGGTAATATTAAATCCATAATATGTGAAGTTGATACCTCTAATGCTTTATCTTTAATAAAATAATTAAGCGGGTCAGGTGTTTTATAATTACTAAAAGATAATATACCTTCATCAATGGCAAATATTATAATTTTGCCTGGGTTAGATGTCCGATAATTTACGGTTAGTTTTTCACCTGATTTTATTTGTTCAGGTACGGTTAATTCAATTTTTTGCTCATGCTTATAGATATCGGCAGTAAACGGCAAGCTCGCGTAACTGAAAGGGGAAACAAAAATTTCTTTGGAATCTAGCTCTCGCATAAACTGTACGTTAATAAATCCTTTGCCAGCAAAATCTGCTGGGATTTTGATTTCTTGAATGCTGCTAGTTTGATCTGCTTTAAACCAAGTGAAATTATGTACTTTATCCGTTTCGATAGTGATTAAACCGTAGCCAGTATAGGGAGCGATAACATTTACAAGAATTTTCTCACCGGATTTATAGTCGCTTTTATTTAGTTTTAAAATAAGATTAGTCTTCTCGATTAAATTTGCTGCAATATTCCCTTCTCCCAGTACCGAAAATTCTGTTTGTGCAAAAATAGTATTATTTTTATCTGTTAAATAAATAACATAATCTCCTAGTTCTTTAGTAGGTAAATTATAAATATAGCCGGATTTTTTTGTTATATTAATCTCGGTGAATGATAAAGGTGATTCTATCGGTATTGATTGATATGAATAACTACCGTCCCCGTTTGCAACTAAGCTATTTATATAATTAGTTTTTTTCAAGATAAGCTGTAATTTCTCAGCATTTATTTTGTTACCGTCGCTATCTACGGCTATAAATTCAACTTTAGCGTTTGATTGTTGTTTTAGATGTTTTAAATCATTTGCGGTTTTAAAGCCGATAATATAAGGTAATGGGGAGACGATAATTGATTTACTAGCGTTAACGCTTCTGCCTGAATCAGGTTCAAATCCTTCTACTGAAAAAGTCAGCTTGTAAGTAGCTCCATCATATTTTGCTAAATTTAAATCAAATTGACCTATGCCCTTTTCATCGGTACTAACATCTCCAAGTCGGTCGTAAAAACTTTCCTTATTATCTTTACCGCTATAAAATACGTAACCCTTAAAAGCAGCTACTGAAAATTTAGCAGGATTAACCTCGATGTAAGAAGTAATTTTTCTGTTTGTCGCAGGTAGGCCGTAAAGATTATTTAAACTAACTGTAGCTTTTAACTTTTCTGGGGCAATCCATAATTTATCCTTAATATCAAAATCTATATTTATTTTCATTCTGTCAGGCAGAAAATCCTCCACACTTACAGATAAATTGTTAAGGTAGCTAGTTGTATCTTTATCTTTAGTTAGATATAAACTTATATTATATGAACCGGTAAAGGAATTTTCGCTAGTTTGAAATAAATATTCTGTAAAACCTTCTTCATTTAAAAATACTTTCTTTTTGTCTATTATTTTCCCATGCGGATTAGTAACCTGCAACTCTAACGGCAAGCCAGCAAATTTACTTTGCCAGTCACTTTGTTTTACTAATATTCCAATATGACCCTGCTCGCCTGGTTTATAAATTCCACGATCAGAAAATAAATACGCTTTTAACCCTTCAGGTGAGCTTTGTGTACCAGAAACGTCAAAACGTGAATAATTAACTTCTCTATCAATTCGACCATAAGGCATAAAAGAAAAATCATCGTCGCCTGTTAGCACATAAGCAACAGGCTTCTTTTCCTTAGTAAAATTACGAACACTGGGTAAAGGCGTATAGCCCTCAGAATCAGTTACGCCGCTAGTTAAAACTTCACCATTAAGCCCTATAATATTCGCCGTAACTCCTCTTGCAGGTTTGCCATTACTAACAGAGGAGACAAATATATGATGTAACCCATCTTTATCGGTTTTAACTATAAACCCAAGGTCGGTTACTAAAATTAATCTTTTATCTTCAGCAATATTATTGCCGTTTTTATCTTTATAAGAAACTTTTGTCAGGAATAAACCTTTGCTATAAGAATCCGAAGAATTAGGTTTTAAATATTTTTTAAAATCTAAAGTTGAATAGTGAGGTAGACTTATATCCTTAGAGTCTATGGCGATATCTTCTTCAAATACTTCAGAAATATTATATTCATCAAAAGAATATTTGTTGATAAAAGTTGGATTCTGGAAAGTGTTATATCGGTTAGTCTGGCTAATTAAATGATTAATATCGTTTTGATTAATTTTGTCGATTTCTACATGTAATTTATCTATACCGATTGAGTAAACTGAAAGTTTTTTCTCACCGGAAAGCGATAATATTGAGCCGTTAGACATTAACTTAACTTCTTTAAGCTCGCTTGGTACTTGCAATACTTTACTATAATCACTTCCTAAAACTAAATTTTCTTTAGTTTCCATGCCTTGTTTGATTGTAAGTAATAAATATCTTGAAGAAATGGTATCGATTTTAAAGCTGTGTAATGTGCTATTTTCTGAAGCGGAAGGTAAAAGTTCAAAATTTACTTTTTCAGCTGCTTGCAATACATCTTCAGTAATTTCCTTCGGGCTTTGCCAAGCATAATCTTTTTTCCCTAGATTTCCTCGTAAAGAAGCGGGTTTATCTTTTGGCAATAACAATAATTCTAAATGGTTTTTAACCTCTTCGCCTGATATAGGAGCATTAGTCGTAACTATTATTATTTGCTGTGGAATATTTTTATTGTCTTTAACTATTGTAGCTACTGCTTTGGTAATTTTTAAATAGGAGGATAGGCTCGGTACTAATACTTGCTGTTTATATGAATATTTTTGAAAATCTATATTTTTATGATTAAAATCCTCGCCGCCATATAACGGTTTAACACCGTCATCGATAGTAAGGGTAACGGTATATTCACTATCTTCTAAAGATTTTATATTAGTAATTATAGTAGCTTCAGTATTATTATCATTAAATTGTACTGTAAAAGGTAGTTTTTCTTTTGTAGTGGATTTAACAAAGCTAAGCCTTTCTTCTAAAGTTTTTGGGTTAATTGGATAGTTAAATTTTATCTTTGTTTGAATAAGTTTTTTATCATTATCCTGCAGATAA
This sequence comes from Rickettsia endosymbiont of Halotydeus destructor, assembly GCF_049278075.1. NCBI lineage: Bacteria > Pseudomonadati > Pseudomonadota > Alphaproteobacteria > Rickettsiales > Rickettsiaceae > Rickettsia > Rickettsia endosymbiont of Halotydeus destructor. The sequence continues at coordinate 188,387 of NZ_JAPNPB010000003.1, read as the reverse complement.
TTCATTTCTTTAATATTGGGCAATAAAGGCAGAGTGGCAAAATTGATATTATTCTGATCAATATTTACAAATTGTGGAAAAATAGCCTTATCGTTAATAATGATTTTATAATTTTGATTAGCTATAAAATACTCATGTGGGGTGAAAAATATATCATAATTCCAACCAAATCGCCATTCGCCGGCAATACCCGGTTCAATAGTTACATATTCATTTATTTTTTGTCCTGCAAGCCCTAAATCTCGATTAGGCCTAACGCACCAGTTTTTAATTCGAGTATCGCATAAATTAATACTTAAAGAATTCTGACCAGCCAATAGATTTTCATTAACTAATTTAAAGTATAAAGGTATTTTTTCGTTAAGACTTGCGGCAATTGTAGGTAGAGTTATGAAAGATAAGAAAATAACTAATATAAATCTATAAAAAATATTTTTCACGTTTATAATTTTATTTATAATAGTTTACAATTATATATTTAAAAAATTTAGTAAAGCAATGGATAAAGATGTTTTTTTAAAGTATTTAGTAAAATTTTTTTTACTCTTTGGGCAAGAATATTGTTACGTACCTATCATAATTTTAGGATTTATAGCGTTAAATTGATAATTTTTTCTTAATTGATATTCCATACTCACTAACTAATTTGAGTAATTTTTGATCAAAAGTACAAATAGGAATATTTTCAAGGGTAGCTTCGGCAAGTAAAATACAATCAACTATATGAATATTATATTTAGTATAATATTCTAAAGCAGTTAAAAAACATTCTTTTTTGCATTTTATGCCTTTATAATTAAACATTTCGGATAATGTTAATGATATTTCTTTACGAGGGATTTTATAAAATGAGGATAATAAATATATTACTTCCATAAATACGGTTTGTTCTATTATTAAAGTAATATGACCTGTTTTTACTTTATCAAATATTATTTTTGTCTTATCAAACATTTCTTGATTATCTTTCAGAAGATATTGCGCGATAAAATTTGTATCACAGATATATTTCATAAATATTTCTAATGCTTTTTAAGATTTTGAGAAATATTTTCATGCCACACTTTTTCTCTTATTTCATCGAATGAAAGTGTAGAATTTTTTTTATAAGCGGCAAGCGCACCCCCAACATCGGAAATAGGGGATAGTATCACTTGATTATTTTCATTAATTTCGATAGAGATAATATTGCTGTTTAAAACTTCTCTTACTTTCTTTGGTAAAGATATTTGCCCTTGAGAGGTAATAGTAAGTGTATTAATATACATAAATCCCATTTAAATTATTATTACATTAAATACTAGTATTGTATTATAATTTATAATACAATTAAATAATTATAATATATATATAAAAATATTTAAACATTATCTAAAAAATATATGACTTTTATCAAAGAATTTGCAAATAGGGGATATTTGCACCAATCTACAGATATTGAGAAGCTGAATAAAGCAACTGAACAAGGTAAGATAGCTGCTTATATCGGCTTTGACTGTACGGCTACGTCGCTACATATCGGTAGTTTGATGCAAATAATGATTTTGCGGTTACTTCAGCAACATGGACACAAGCCGATCGTGATAATTGGCGGGGGCACTAGTAAAATTGGCGATCCTTCTGGTAAAAATCAAGAACGAAAAGCTCTAACTAAAGAAGATATTGCTAAGAACGCCGAAGGTATTAAAAAATCTCTGTCGAAATTTATTAAGTTCGGTAGCGGCGAAAGCGACGCTATTATGCTTGATAACGCTGAGTGGTTAGATTCTCTTAATTATTTGGATTTCTTAAGGGATTTCGGCGCATTTTTCTCCGTTAATCGTATGCTTACTATGGATTCGGTAAAGCTACGTTTAGAACGAGAGCAGCATTTAAGTTTTTTGGAATTTAACTATATGTTGTTGCAAGCTTATGATTTTTACTATTTAAGCAAAAATTATGATTGTGTATTGCAGTTAGGTGGTAGTGACCAATGGGGTAATATAGTGATGGGGGCTGAGCTCATTAGAAAATTAACCGGCAAGGAAGTTTTTGGCATGACGACGCCGCTGCTTACGACCTCTTCGGGTGAGAAAATGGGTAAATCTGTTGGTGGAGCTATATGGCTGAACGAAGATCTTTTAAGCCCGTACGAATATTACCAATATTGGCGTAATTGTGAGGATGCGGATGTTGTGCGATTTGCTCGCTTATATAGTGAGTTATCAGAAAATACTTTAGCGGAATTTGAAAATTTAGCGGTTTCAGATATTAATGGCGCTAAAAAACAGTTAGCTTATAATTTGACTAAATTATGTCATGGGGAAGAAGCGGCAAAATCAACATTAGAGACCTCAGTTAAATTATTTGAACAGGGGAAAATCGACGAGAATTTACCGACTATTATAATTGAGCAGGAAATTTTGCAACAGGGCATTCCGGCATTTGAATTGTTTTATAAAGCAGGGCTTAGCTCTTCAAAATCTGAAAGCCGCAAATTAATTAGAGGTAAGGGCGTTAAAGTTAACGATCAAACCGTGCTTGATGAAAATATGTTAATTAACAATAATTTTCTACTTGATAATCAGGTGATTAAACTCTCTGTAGGTAAGAAGAGACATATATTAGTTAGAGCTGAATAAACATCGTTAATTATGCATAAAATATTAATTACAAAATGGCTTGTTGTCAGCTGTACTATGATCATGCTAATGATTCTTATCGGCGGGGTAACTAGACTTACAGGATCAGGATTATCAATTGTTGAATGGCGGCCGTTGACTGGTATTGTCCCTCCTCTTAATATCGAAGGCTGGCAAATAGAATTTATTAAATATCAAGCATTTCCTGAATATCAAATTCATAATTATGCTATGACCTTATCGGAGTTTAAGTTTATTTATTGGTTGGAATTTATCCATCGTTTAGCCGGAAGAGTTACGGGCTTAATATATCTATTACCTTTAATATATTTTTACTTTAAAGGGGAAATTAAAAAATACTCACTTCTACCTTATATATCCGTATTAATATTGTTTTGTGTACAAGGTTTTATGGGATGGTATATGGTTAAAAGTGGCTTAATTAATAATCCAAGCGTTAGTCATTTTAGGTTAGCATTTCATTTAATTATTGCCGTTATTATTTATCATTTACTTTTTTACTGCTTAATGAAAAATAGCTTTGATATCCTATTAATTTCTCCGCAAATAAATTTAAAAACTCCGTTATTTTTTTGTTTAACTGGTATTGCTATAATTTATGGACAAATTTTCCTAGGCGGCTTAGTTGCGGGTTTACACGGGGGGCTGATATATAATAGTTTTCCGTTGATGGGTGAAAGCTTTATCCCTATAGAGATAAAAGATAATCTTTTTCGTACGAGTAACTGGTATGATTCGGTTTTTGTTCAATTCATTCATAGAATAGGAGCCTATAGCGTATTTGTTATTACCTTATTTTTAGCAGGAAGTTTATTAAAAATTCAGCATCCGAAATTAAATAAAATAGCTTACTATTTAATTATTGCCGTGTTAATACAAATGCTAACTGGTATAATCACTATTTTATACTCCGTTCCGCTTATCGCTGCTCTTATTCATCAAATTTTTGCTATAATTCTTTTATCGATTATAATATGGTGTTATTTTTTAATTAAGAATCGTTAAAAATGATTATCAAAGTAGAGGCTACAATTCCCTGTAGGTTAGACAAATATCTAAGACGTTTATATCCTAAACTTACGCAAGGGGTTATTGAGCGAGCTTTAAGGCAAAAGCAAATAATGGTTAACGGTAATAAAATAGAGGCAAATTTAAGAATAAAAGAAGATGACGAAATTTTTATAAACGACAAATTAAATTTGCCCCAAGAAGAAACTTTAGAAGTTATATTTTCCGATTCGATAATTACATTGGCAAATAAACTTATTAAAAATTATTTAATCTATGAAAACGAACATTTTATAGCGATTAACAAACCTGCAGGACTTGCGACGCAAGGTGGAACTAAAATTAATCTTTCCATTGACGATGCCCTAAAATATTTAAACTATAAAAATAGTAATGGAGTCAAATCAGCCCCGTTTGAATACAAGGCGCAAGGAGCGACGCCTATAGATAATAGGCGAGCGACGAGCAACGATGTAGGCGAATGGGGATCATTTGACTATAAATTAGTGCATAGGTTGGACAAGGAAACTAGCGGCTTATTAATAATTGCTAAAAATTATGAAAGTAGTGTAAAGCTTGCTGATGCTTTTAAAGAAAAGCTAATTGCAAAAACTTATATTGCTGTAGTTTTCGGTAGACCTCCAAAAAATATCGGTGAAATTCAAGGGTTAATAGGGAAGAGAAAAGAAGGGGCGTATGAAATTGTTGATATAGATAATGAGAATGGGAAGCTCGCTATTACTCATTATAAATTATTAAAATCGCTTAATAATAATTTATCGTTAATAGAATTTACGCCGATTACCGGCAGAATGCATCAACTAAGATTTCATGCAAAATTGTTAAACTGTCCTATAGTCGGCGATGCTAAATATGGTATGGCACAACCTCCTTTACACCCTAAACATATGTTACTTCATGCAAGTAATATAGTTTTTCATGAAAAAATATTCGGTGAAGAAATTACTTTAAAGGCAAAATTGCCAAATTATTTTTTAAATATATTAGGTTCTGTGAACCAAATTTAAGTTATTTATATTTTAAGATATTTTTTAGCGAGAATTAATAAGATTTTTGTAGGAATAGTTATTCATATTTCAAAAAAATCTTATAATTTGCAGCAAAAAAGAACTAAAATAGATTAATTTAAATTTTGTTCACAGAACCTAGATTAAGAAGATAAGTATCCATACAAACCTAAAGTTTAATCTAAATAAACAAAATAAAAACCATGGGCATTCATACAAGCGTTAAATAATACTTTGTTTGTTACCATCCCACTTTTATAAGTACTATAAGCATTAGCTGAATTACTGTAATAGTAATTGTTAGTTGCTCCATTATATGTGCTTCCTGCCCTGGTTTGATATTGTTGAGAGTCTTTAAGACAAATATAATTAACTTCACTTAATTCTTGTTGAGTTGCCCCTTGTTTATACCATTGAGGGGTCGAAAATGTTGTACAGCCAACAAGCTGAATGACCATAATTATTAATAAAATGTTTTTGATCATAATATTAATGTGGGTTGAAATTAAAAAATAAAAATCTATCAAAAATTTTGATAGATTTCAACTTTTTCTACGATTTTATTAAAATTTCCTAGAAGATTTTACTTTATATCTATATATTATATACCTGGATTAGTATTATTGTGCGGATATACCTCACCGTCATTAGGACACGTTGCAAATGTTGTTGCGTGGATATCACAACCGTCATTGCAAGGAGTTGCGATAGCAACGACGCGGCAATTTAAATAAAAATCATAACTTCGTCATTGCGAGCGAAGCGCAGCAATCTAGTTAACTTCATAAGATTGCTGCGCTCCGAGCAAATGCTCGCAATGACAAATGGGTATTCTAGATTTGTTGCGTCGATTCTTCGAATTTCCTCGCCATGACGAGAAAAATTAAAAGAAAACATATTTTTATAAGGGGTGACTTGTGATACGTAAATATTTTTTATTATTTACTTTTTTGTTAATCAGTGATGTAAATAGCTTTGCAAATATGCAAGAAAGAATTACTAATGTTGAGAAAAATTATTTAGAAAATAGATTTTTAAATGCAGTTTTTAAGTTTGAGGATGAAGAAAAGCCTTTAATAATAGGAGCTAGAGGAGTTTTTTCTTTAAGCGGCGATCAATTAAAAGCTAATGAAGTAATGCCTGTTTCTTCAGGTATAAAACCGATCACGGCTGCAGGGATTTTAAGACTACAAGATAAAGGACTATTAAATGTTAACGACAGAATTTCTAAGTATCTTGATGCCGATCTTTGGCAGGGCACTGTACCTGATTGGGTGGATAAAATATCAATTCATAATTTACTAACTCATACAAGCGGCCTGGCTGAGTATTTTGGACTTGTTAAATTAGATTTTAATATGTCGCAAAAAGAGGTTAATGAAAAAATAATACAATATATTACTGCAAAACCTTTAGAAGTATCGATCGGTAAAAAATATAAATACAGTAATACTAATTTTATTTTACTCGGTATGATTATTGAAAAAATAAGTGGCCAAAATTTAGCTGATTTCTTTCGAGATGAATTTTTTAATCCGCTGCATATGAAATCTACAAAACTTGCTTCATTTTATGAAGCTATCGGAATTCAAAAAAATAATGTTAGTGCAAATTATCCTCTTAGATATTTTATTAAACCTACTAGCGGTAAACCTATCTTTTCTTTAGCAAATGTTGATTTTGTTGCTCGTCCTTATGGAGATGTGGGGATTGTTTCTTGTACTTCTGACCTTATAAAATGGTATAAAGCTTTAAATCAAGGAAAAATACTTTCTAAAAAATCTTATAAGCTTATGACCACTAAATATTTTCTAGCAGAAGATGATAACAGGCATACGACATATACTGGTTATGGAATTTTTATTACTGAACTCGATAAAAAACATGTAATGATTCATCATTCCGGAAGTGCGTTAGCGATAAGAAGCGAAGCAGGGTATATTATACCCGATAACTTTTACTTTGCTATATTAAGTAATGTAATGGTAAAAATCCCTGAAGAAGAAAAAGGTAAAATTAATATGGATAATCCGGCGAATCAATTGGATATAGTGTATTTTAGGGATGCAATAATAAATGCCGCTATTGCTGAAGAAGATAAGTAGAGTACTTATTATGTCATTCCTGTAAAAGCGGGGCGTTGTTGCATGGCTCTTAAAAGCTCTCGATGTCATTCCCGCGAAGGCGGGAATCCAGTCTTACTTACGTCATGCTGAACTGTTTCAGCATCTCTTATAGTAGATATAGATCCTGAAATAAATTCAGGATGACTTAAAAGTATTTTTTCTAGATTCCTGTTTTCACGAGAATGACATAGAATATGCTTTAATTTATCCATGCAATAATACCAAGCACAGTATATAATGAAAATAGTTACCTGGAACATTAATTCTATTAGATTTAGGATTAATTTATTAAAAAAACTGATAGATGAACATCAACCTGATATCATAGCATTACAGGAAACAAAAGTTGAAGATGCTTTATTCCCCATACAAATTATTAAAGATAAGGGATATGAATATACAACTTATTCTGGGCAAAAGTCTTATAACGGCGTAGCTATTTTATCAAAGTTACCTTTTACCGATATATTATCGCTTGAGTTATATAATAATGACAAAAGACATATTGCGGTTAAAATTGGCGATATAGAGCTACATAATTTTTATGTTCCCGCCGGCGGTGATATCCCCGATATAAGCATAAATTTAAAATTTAAGCATAAGCTCGAATATATAAAATTAATGCAGGCCTGGTTAACTGGTAACCGTAGTAGAAACGATAAAATTATTATTGTCGGTGATTTAAATATAGCGCCTCATGAACATGATGTATGGTCGAGCGTACAATTACGTAACGTTGTTAGCCACACCGATATTGAACGCTCATTATTAATAGAATTACAAAATTCTCTGGATTTTATTGATAGTGCCAGGTATTTTACTAATTTCAGTGAAAAATTTTATACCTGGTGGAGTTATAGAAACGTGGACTGGAAAAAGTCCAATAGAGGGCGAAGGCTAGACCATATTTGGGTTAGTAAAAATCTGGAAAATAATTTATCTTCTATTGATCTATTATCTAATGCTCGTGATTGGTTGCAGCCCTCTGATCATGTACCGTATTGTGTAACAATTAAGTAAGGAATAATGAATGATTAAAACAGGTGTTTATAAACCGGCTCCAGAGCAATATTTAGAAGCTTATGAAAAAATGTTATTGCTAAGGCGTTTCGAAGAGAAATGTGGTCAGTTATACGGTATGGGAGAAATAGGCGGCTTTTGTCATCTATATATCGGACAAGAAGCAGTAATTACTGCAATTGATATGATTAAGCAAAAAGGTGATAGCACTATTACTAGCTATCGTGATCATGCTCATATTATTTTAGTAGGGACTGAGCCAAAATATGTCCTTGCCGAGCTTATGGGAAGAGCTACGGGCTGCTCAAAAGGTAAGGGCGGCTCAATGCATTTATTCGATGTACCGAATAAATTTTACGGCGGTCACGGAATTGTTGGCGCACAAGTTCCGATAGGTACGGGGCTTGCTTTTGCTGAAAAATATCAAGGTACCGATAATATTTGTTTCACCTTCCTGGGAGATGGGGCCGTTAATCAAGGGCAGGTGTATGAAGCTTTTAATATGGCTGCGTTATGGGGGTTACCTGTAGTATATATTATTGAAAATAATGAATATTCTATGGGGACTTCTGTTGAACGCTCTACTTTTATGCGTGATCTTTATAAAAAAGGTGAATCATTTGGGATAAAAGGATTTCAGCTTGACGGCATGAATTTTGAAGAAGTATATAATGGTGCTAAACAGGCTGCCGAGTATGTTAGAGAAAATAATATGCCGTTAATATTAGAGGTAAAAACCTATCGTTATCGTGGGCATTCAATGTCCGATCCAGCAAAATATCGTAGTAAAGAGGAAGTAGAGCAATATAAGGAGAGAGACCCTTTATCATTAATAAAGAAGATAATATTAAATAACAGTTATGCCGATGAAGAGGCTTTAAAAAAGATTGAGCAAAATGTTAAAGAAGTTATCAAGGAAGCGGTAGAGTTTGCAGAAAATTCACTTTTGCCAGAGGAGCAGGAACTTTATACTAATATATATTGCTCGTGAGTTGTTATGCCCACTCTCCCTTATGTCATTCCCGTGAAAACGGGAATCCAGAAAACAATAGTCATCCTGAATTTATTTCAGGATCTATTACAAAAAGATGCTGAACCAAGTTCAGCATGACAAAAAAAGCCTGGATTCCTGCCTTTAGCTAGGAATGACATATGAAATAAACTAAAAATAAATAGGAATAAAAATAAAATGCAAATAACGGTACGTGAAGCGCTACGTGATGCGATGAAGGAAGAAATGTTGCGTGATGAGAAAGTTTTTGTTATGGGTGAGGAAGTCGCCGAATATCAAGGAGCGTATAAGGTAACTCAAGGGTTGCTTGAGCAGTTTGGTGCTAAAAGGGTTATTGATACGCCGATAACGGAGCATGGTTTTGCAGGTATTGCGGTAGGTGCTGCATTTGCTGGGCTTCGTCCGATTGTCGAATTTATGACCTTTAATTTTGCCATGCAAGCGATGGATCATATAGTTAACTCAGCGGCAAAAACGCATTATATGTCCGGTGGGCAAGTAAAATGTCCGATAGTATTTAGAGGTCCAAACGGAGCAGCAAGTAGGGTAGCAGCACAGCATAGCCAAAATTACACGGCTTGTTATGCGCACATTCCTGGTTTAAAAGTCGTAGCTCCTTATAGTGCTGAAGATCATAAGGGTCTTTTAATGACAGCAATTAGAGATGATAGCCCCGTTATTTTTTTAGAAAATGAAATTTTATACGGGCATCATTTTGAAATTTCTGAAATAGTTGAGCCGATTCCATTCGGTAAAGCAAAAATTTTACGAGAAGGCAATGACGCAACTATCGTAACTTTTTCGTTGCAAGTTAAGCTAGCGTTAGAAGCAGCAAATGCTTTGCAAACAGAGGGGGTTAATTGCGAAGTTATCGATCTTCGTACTATCAAACCGCTAGATACGCAGGCAATAATAGAATCAGTTAAAAAAACTAATCGTTTAGTTGTCGTAGAAGAAGGTTGGTTTTTTGGCGGAGTTGGTGCTAGTATAGCCGCTATTGTCATGAAAGAAGCATTTGATTATTTAGATGCACCTATAGAAATTGTTAGTGGCAAAGACGTTCCACTCCCTTATGCCGTTAATTTAGAAAAACTGGCATTACCTACTGAAAGAGATATAATAACTGCCGTAAAAAGAGTTTGTTATAGGTAAAATATCTATGGTTATTGATAATCAAAAAATGTTAAATGAGCTTTGTACCAAGCTATCTAACATGGATATAATAAGCATTGATACGGAGTTTTCACGTCGTAATACTTATTATGCCAAGTTAAGCATCATTCAGGTTAAAGCTGGGAAGCATAGTGCTATAATCGATGCTCTAACCAACCTTGACCTGACTGCTTTTAATCAAATACTTATAAACGATAAAATTCTTAAATTATTTCATGCTCCTCGTGAAGATTTAGAAATATTTTATCATTTATTTGGAGGTTTGCCGCATAATATTTTTGATATCCAGATTGCTGCCGATATTTGCGGTTTCGGTAAGCAACTAAGCTATGATGATCTTTGCTATAAGGTTTATAATGTGAGCATTGATAAAACTTATCAAAAAGCCAATTGGTTAAAGCGTCCTATAAAAGAAGAGATGTTAAATTATGCAATGCAAGATGTAGAATATTTAGAAGTGATTTATAAAAAATTATATAAGATAATTACCGAGAACAACTTAACAAAAAAATATAATACTCAATTGCAATCCCTATTAGATGTTAAAAACTATTTTGTCAAACCTGAGGATGCTTGGCGGAAAGTTAGATTTTATAGAGAATCAGAAGAATTTATTACTAAAATGCAAATTTTAGCTAGCTATCGTGAAGAGCAAGTAAAGCACCTAGATATCCCTCGCAAACATTTTATTTTAGACGAAGATTTAATAATGCTTTGTCAAGCATTGCCAGTTACGGAGGAGAATTTTAAAAAGCTAAAGCTAAAAAGTAGATATTTACATAAACAACAATATAGCGATCAGATAATAAATTTATGCAAGAAATTAGTTTAATACGAGTTGCTGGTTAGGTTTCCTCTATAATTCTAGTTTTAGATGTCATATTATTACTTTAATTTCTCAATTTGCTCTTCAGTCAAACCGGTAAAATCTATAATCTTTTCTATAGGTTCTTTTATAGATAGCATTTTTCTAGCTATATTTATAGCTTTACTATATTCCCCTCTGGCTTCCCCTCTGGCTTCTCCCCTAGCTTCAGCATCTTCGATTTTTTGCTGTTGCACGGCTAGGTTATCAAGATCAGTTTTTATTATTTTCTCATAGGTATTCAACTGTGCTTCTGACCAACTAGCTTGATCTATTGCTTGAAACGCTCTTTTTATAATTATATCATTGCCGATCAAGTGTTCCATCTCTGCTAAAGTAGTATGATGGGCATGTTTAAAGAAATATACCCATTTTTCTTCAAGAGTTTCTAGTTCCTCAATTGTTTTATTGAATTTTTTGAGCTCCATAAAAATAAAGTAAAAGTCTTTTAGATCATTCTCATAAGTTTTAGTATCAAGTAATCTATGTGTTGATTTCCATTCTTCCTTATCAGGAAACATAATAAAATCAGCAATAGCTAAAAATACTACGCCTTTTAACTTGGCGTATACTGCCATATTCTTATGATTTTCATCTTCTTTGATTATTTGTTTAGAATATGCTTTTGCTGCGTAAAGTTGAGCTCTTTTTTCAAAGCCTGGGTGTTTGCTGATCTGCATTTCCACGATGAATTGTACGCCATGTTTGTCTTTACATAACACATCGATAATAGATTGCTTATAAATAGCAATATCCGGGTTTTGAATAGTTTGTAAAAACTCTATTTCAGTAATTTCTTCTTTATCTTTATAACCTAAAACATCATTTAGGAAATGAATAAGTATATCTTTATTTTTTTCAGTACCGAATATTTGCAGAAAAGCAAAATTATTCTTGGGGTCTAAAAAGCGTGAAATTGGCATAATAACTAATCCAAATTATATTTAGCGTATTATAACACAAAAACTACAAAGTGCCAAATAATACAAGCATATGTTGAATGTAATAGTGTTGAGAGAAGTTAGTTTGTAGCGGTTAAAGGTTTTTTGGCTAAATTACCGAATTTGGAATATTGGCTATCATAATAAAGCTGAACATTACCGACTGGACCGTTACGATGCTTTGCTACTAAAATCTCAGCAATATTATAAACTTTATTGAGTTTATCTTGCCACTCTGCATGTTTTACATCACCAGTTGACGGTTCTTTTCTAGTTAAATAATATTCTTCGCGGTAAATAAACATTACTATGTCCGAATCCTGTTCAATTGTTCCTGATTCTCTTAGATCTGATAACATAGGTCTTTTATCTTCTCTAAGTTCTACGGCTCTCGATAATTGCGATAAAGCAATAACCGGTATATTTAGTTCCTTGGCTATCGCTTTCAAACCTTGAGTGATTTCGGAGATTTCGTTTACTCTATTTTCAGATTTGCCAACTCCCCTGATTAATTGTAAATAATCTATAAATAATATTCCAAGATTGTGCTTGCGTTTCATTTTTCTTGCACGTGTACGAATAGCAGAGATTGACAAAGCGGCGCTATCGTCAATAAAAAACGGTAATTCAGATAAAGCAGCTGCTTCTTTGCGAAGATTATTATAATTCTCCTCACTAAGATGTCCTGTTCGAAGAGCGGAAGAATTAATTTCCGTATACATTGAGAGTAAACGAGTTGTAAGTTGTTCTGAAGACATTTCCAATGAGAAAAAGCCTACAGACTGCATTTCTTCCTGCTGCCTAGTATTTTTTATTTTCATGGCTTTACAGGCATTAACGGCAAGATTTATGGCAAATGCTGTTTTACCCATTGAGGGACGACCGGCAAGAATTATAAGATCTGAATTGTGAAAACCTGATAATTTATGATCTAAGTCAATTAAGCCGGTAGATATTCCGATTACATGATCACTATTTTTCATAGCTCTGTTAATACTAGATAACGACTCAGAAATAGGCATACCTATTTTTATAAAGCTTTTTTCATTTATTCCTTCACTGGCTAAATTATAAAGCTTTGCTTCCGCTTGCTCAATTTGCTGCGGTGCATCTAAATCTAAAGAAGCATTATAGGCATTATTTACTACTTCTTCGCCGATTTGGATTAAGTTACGCCTTAATGCCAAATCATATATTATTTTACCGTAATCTAGCGGATTTATGACCATCATGGCAAGAGTTACAAGCCTAGTAAGGTACTCAGCGCCTTCCATCTCCTGAAATAAAACATCATTATTTAGCATACTACGGAGAGTTACAGGAGTGGCTATTAAACCTTTTTCAGTAATTACCTCAATTGCATTATAAATTTTTTGGTGAATAGGCTCAAAAAAATGTTCTAAACGTAAAAATTCCGATACGGAATTTAAGGAGTCATGATTAGTTAGAATTGCTCCTAGTAGCATTTGTTCAGCTTGAACGTTAGAAGGTGAAATACGAGGTATTGGTATAGAATTATCTTTATTATTATAAAGACCCAATATTTTTGATTCATCGTTGATTTTATTACGTGCCATTTTCTCTATTCAATGATGTTTTATTATTATATTTCGCTCTTTTAAAGGATACTAGTAAATTCTATATCGTCATTGCGAGGAGATTCGAAGAATCGACGCGGCAATCTAAAAAAATCACAGCTTCGTCATTACGAGCGGAGCGAAGCAATCTAATCATAAGATTGTCACGTCGCCTAGCGGCTCCTTGCAATGATGGGTAAAGTTTTAGATTGCCGTGCCGCTTACAGCGTCTCGCAATGACGCGTGAAGTATATCCACGCAACAATGCCAAAAGCCTTGCCCGCATGGATATCCTAAGCGCTTTCGTTGTCATTCCCTCGAAAAAAAGAAGGAATCTACTTAACAAAAGCTAGATAACAGCTTTCGCTGGTATGACACTAAAAAAACGATCTACGCAACAACGCCGATCAAACAACTAGATGACCCTATACGTTAATACCCACATACTCTTGCGCCATTTTAATCACTTCCGGGTAATTAACTTTACCGGTAGGGAAAATCGGTATTTCTTTAACGTTAATGATAAATTTAGGTAAATGTATCGACGAAACCATAGCTTTATTTATTATACTTATAAAACTTTCGTTAGTAATAACAGAGCTAGTAGTGAAAAGTAAAATTTGTTCCCCCTTCTTTTTATCGCTTAAATAAATAGCAGCGTTTACACTATTAGTATCTGAATCTATCTGTGCCGCTAATTCCTCTATAGCTACTAGTGAAATCATTTCGCCAGCTATTTTGGCAAAGCGTTTAACTCGTCCGATTATAGTTATATAACCTTCCGAATCGATTTTTACGATATCACCGGTATCATACCAATGATCTTCTATTTTTTCGAGGTGATCAGGTTTTATATAGCCGAGCATAATATTTGGTCCTTTAACAAGTAAGCGACCGCCTTCTTTTATTCCTTCAACCGGTTTAATAATATATTCGATTTTAGATAATAACCTTCCGACTGTTCCTTGCCTGTCGTGCATGGGGGTATTACAAGCAATAATTGGTGAGGCTTCAGTAAGGCCGTAGCCTTCAAAAATTCTAATACCGTATTTATCAAGCCATAATTGTCTTGTTTTTTCTCGAAGTTTTTCACTACCGGCAAATACATAACGTATCGAATAAAAGTCATATGGATGAGCATATTTAGCATAGCCATTTAAAAACGTATCGGTACCTATTAAGATAGTTGCGCCCACGTCGTATACTATTTCGGGTATGGCGCGATAATGTAGAGGCGAAGGATAGAAAAATGATTTTATGCCGTTAAGGGTCATGATTATAGTACCGGTGAGACCGAAGCAATGAAACATGGGAAGAGCAATAAAAGCTAAATCTTCGGGGCTAAAATGTATTTTAGCAGCTATTTGATATCTGTTAGCCTGTAAATTTTGATGAGATAATAATACTGCTTTAGGTGTTCCTTCAGTACCTGAAGTAAAAAGTATAACGGCCTTGTCTTTATAATTCGAATTCTTACAAAAGTGATTATAATAGCTTTGCGGGAAAAAAGTACCGACACACGACTTTATTTTGAGCCATAAACCTATATCGTCTTTCACGTCCTCAAGATAAATTATTTTGATGTTAGCCTCAAGAAGCTTAGTTATTATTTCCTGTAAAGCAGCTTTTTCAATAAATTTTCGAGAGCTATAAATTGTTGTAACTGAAGCCGTGTTACATGCGGAGATTATAGTACTTGCTGCACTTGTCCAGTTAATCATGGTAGGAATGCGGGAACAAAATTGTGTAGCATAAAAAGTAATTAAGGTTGTCGACATATTAGGTAGCATTATCCCGACATGCTCATTTAAATCAGTATTTTTTTTGATTAAATCGGCTAAAACAAAAGATTTAAATATTAACTGGCGATAAGTAACCGAATTATTTTCGATATCATCAGTTATTTTTTTATTAAAACCATGAAGTTTAGCCGAGTCAATGAGAGATTGAAAAAGAGTGTTTTTATAGTCAGAGCTTTCAAACATCATATCGGCCATGATATCATAGAGTGCTTGACCGATATATTTACGTCTTTCCCTATTATCTATTATGTCATGTGCAGCAAACTTTACTGGGGGTAAAATAGTAATAGTAATTTTTGGAAATATTTTCCTTTTTAATATATTTTTTAACTTAGAAAAATGCGTAAATTGTGTTCCGTCTATTCTAACTGGTAAAATTACTGCATCTGCTTTATCAGCAATCATCCCCGGACCTTCATAAACTTTCATTAAAGAACCGGTTATGCTTATTCTTCCTTCGGGAAAAATAGCTATTTTCTTATTTTTTTGCACTATTTTTATTAAGGTTTTTAGTGCCATAGCGTTAGAAGGATCAACCGGTAATGTTTTTGCCATACGCAAAAAAGGCTTAATCCACCATATTTTAGCTATCTCGGTATTAATAGCAAAAGTCAATTGTTCCGGCAAATATGTAGCAAGTAAAGGTGGATCAAGATAAGAAACATGATTAGCTATAATTACAGCTCTTTTTCCAGCATTATGGAAATTTTCTAGCCCTTTAACTTCCACTTTATACATAAAATCAAAAAATACTTGAAATATACACCTTATAAGCTTGAAAGGTATAATCTTAACTTCCGGCATTAAACGATAAATGTAAAAAGCAACGCTTATATTAAGTAAGCTTACCACTAATATGACGGATGGAATTGAGAAATTTAGGTAAAATAATAATGATAATATTATAGTAGAAGCCGCCATAAAAATTGAATTGATTAAATTATTTACGGCTATAATTCTGCTACGATGGGCGGGGCTTGTAAAATATTGTAATACTGCAAAGAGCGGTACGATATACAAACCACCGATAGCTGCAATAAAAAATAAATCTATAACAATACGCCAATTGTGTATTTTTGATAAAAATATTAAGATATTTTTTAATTGCTCAGGTTCATAGCGAATTGCACTTATTCGGCTGGCAAAAAATAAATCAATGCCAAATATACTAATTCCAAGAGCCGAAATAAAAACATACTTGGTGGTAATTTCATTTTCAAAAATCTTGCTGCACCAGAATGATCCTACCCCCACTCCAAGTGAAAAAATTGCTAAAAATAAATTAGCAACATTTGCGTCGGCACCAAAAGTTTCTTTAGCAAGTAAAGGGATTTGCGCAATTATTGCAGCACCTATAAACCAAAACCATGAAATACCAAGTATCGCTAAATATACCTGCTTTTTGGCTTTAGCATATTTTAGCATATTTAAGCTTTCATTGATGATATTAAAATTTATTTTAATATCAGGATTCGCGTTATTTGATTTGGGCGCAAAAAAACTAGTAACCAAACCTAAAATAGCTACAATAACTAATGCTAGAATAATAAAATTACTGTTTATAGTGTAATAACTGCCGATTATGGTACCGATAAAAATACTAATAAAAGTTCCAGCTTCAACAAAGCCGTTAGCTCCTAATAATTCGTCTTTATTTAAATGATCGGGTAAAACGCTATATTTTATTGGACCGAAGAATGTCGAATGAATGCCCATGAAACAAATAGATAATAACAAGAGTAACAAGCTATTATGAAGAAATCCATAAATAGCAAGGCCAATTATAGCAATTTCGCAGCTTTTAATAATTTTAACCAAATACGAGCGTTCGTATTTATCGGCAACTTGTCCTGCAATACTTGCAAATATTATAAAAGGCAATACGAAAATAGTATTGGCGACCAGCACCAATATATTACTATATTCACTTAAATGGTTGGATAAGCCATAAGTTATCAGGATAATAAGAGCGTTTTTTAATATATTATCATTAAGACAACCGCAAAATTGGACTATAAAATTTGGTAGAAAACGCTTGTCCCTAAAAAGATATAATTTATCTGATTTCATAATATTCAACTTAAAATATGCGCAGTATATTATGCAATTTATCTTGGTCTGTCAAATATAGCTTCGGTCTGTTTATACAGTTGATAACGCTTTTTCCTTTTTTTATGTATATCAATACTTATTTTGCAATACTGGCATTGCAAAATAAGTATTGATATAGTAATACTCGTAGGGCATAAGCGTTGTTGCACGGTTCGGAGATTATACTAAAATTCTCCAGCGTCATTCTCCTACTTCGTACAACTTTGCTCAGCTAATACCGAGATAGTTAAAAGTTTATGCAGACTTTTAATGAGCCTTGATGAGCCATATACTTCTTCGCTATATAAAAGAGCATCATAGCCTTACCCCACGCTCGAGCATACCATGCTTAACATTTAGGTTTACTCCAGCATTATATAAAGTTTTAGCTAAATTATCTGGTTTAGAAGTAGCTGCTTTAGTTTGCCCTTGGAGTTTTGCTTCTACTTTTGGTGATGAGTTGCTCAATTTCTGTACTGCCATAACGTGGGCGCTCGGCTCTATTACTGCTGTATCTATAACTATAGGCGCGCCCAAAATCCCATCAACTCTATTTACCTGCTTTTTTAGAAATAGCTCTGTTTTGTACTTCAGCTCCAGCTTTTGTATAGTTTATCCCATACGATTTACTATAGCCTATTCCCACAAACGGTGCTACTAATATTGAATCATTACTATAGCTTTTGTACATAGAAATTATTACCAAGTCTCTGCACCCCATATAAAGAGAACATTAAGCCGTTAATCTGCGCTTTGTCGCCAGACTTCGCATTTTATATTTCATGTCGGTCTTAGTTATTGCAACTGCGGTGCCAAGCATCGTGTCATCGCTTGGTAATATATCAAACCCAAATACGCCGCCAGTGGTTTTTGCATTATAACCAGCCACATTATTTTTCTGTTTTTGGCTTGACTGATTATAAAACGGTAAAGCCCATGCCCCATAATTCATATCAGATTCTTCACCTGCAGATGCAGTTCCTAAAGCTTTTCTTCTATCCGAGAAATCAATTCTATTAGATACTATGCTTCAACAGTAGGATTAATTCTGCCTATCTCTGTTGTAACTTTTGTTGATACCGGATTTTGATCATTTACTATATTTTTAATATTTTCTATTCTTCTTGCTACTT
The DNA here is from genome assembly GCF_049278075.1 of Rickettsia endosymbiont of Halotydeus destructor. Lineage (NCBI taxonomy): Bacteria > Pseudomonadati > Pseudomonadota > Alphaproteobacteria > Rickettsiales > Rickettsiaceae > Rickettsia > Rickettsia endosymbiont of Halotydeus destructor. The sequence continues at coordinate 169,969 of NZ_JAPNPB010000003.1, read as the reverse complement.
CTTGTTCTATAGCTTGCTCGGATATATCTGTATGCACTGCATAAATGTTATTATCTGCCGGATCAATTTCTAAATGCCATTTAGAGTAACCGTTGTTCGTTTTAACTATAGGTAGTTTATTCCCATGATCAGAAAATTCAACACTACCTCCATCTTTTTCGATAAATATATATTTTCTATTACCTAAAGCTACTGCCTAATCGATTTCAATTTGTTTAGTACGTACATTTGCATTAACGATAATTTTACTTTTAGTGACGATATGTTCGAGTTTACCGCTAGCGGCAAGAGTAGTTTTAAAGCTAGTGTTAGTCCCTAAATTTACATCCCCATCAGCAAAAATTAACTTACTATTATTTATATTACTATTAATGTGAGCTTCACCATTTAAAGTAGGGGCAAAACTTACACGGGCAGTACTTTCAGCAACCTCGATATTACTATTACCAAACTCAATTCTTGTGCCGTAAATGTTTTTAGTTAATGTAATCTTTTTATTGCTTGTAAACTCTACTATTGGTACTGCTTTAGCTTTACTGTTTATGATACAAGCAAATTTTTTGGCGCTCGTCTTGCCAATATACTAGTGTAAATCAGTACTGACTTGCCCTTAAATTTATCTTTCCTAATTCCTGTAGATAAGCACAATTCTTTAAAATGTAAATTATTAAATAAATCTCTAGATATATATCTAATATAAAATAAACCTGTAATACATTTCTTCTATTGGGAGCGGGTTTTTTGATCAAAAATACTATACAACTCAACCCTTCCTATTTATAAATATTCTTTTTCTACTTCTTAATTTTTTTTAACTTTATTTTACGTTGTAAATAATAAAAAATAATAAACAGGCTTTGTTTGGTAGACGGATTGGGATCAATTGACCGTGTATAAAAGCATTACATTTTAATAAACTAAAAATAATTTATAAATGAAAAATTTTACATTTGTTTTAAATACTGCCTTTTCAAAGTTAATAAAGTTTAATATTGACAGTGATTATAACGATCAAGGGCCATATATTAAGAACGCAACTGGTATATGGGGAAATGTTGAATATTACAGGCTTGTGTCTCAAAAAACGTTAAAGACATATCATTTTAATAATCCGAAGGTAAGTGTTCAAGCATTCAAGAATAATTTATATTTTCCTTTTTTAAAGGAGCTTAACATTGATTTAACAGATATTCATGAAGCGCTTATTGAGGCAAATTCAAGGTGTTTTTTCTTGAAAAATAAACAGGGTGAATATTTAAATGAGCTATTTTTATATAAACTACAACAAGTTGTTGAGGTAATATTTAATAAAATATCTACAGGTGTATCTTTAGTTGATTCATCACTAGAAGATATAATTGATTTACCACTAACTAATGCTTACAAAATGGAAGAGAGTGCAGCAGAGCAATTTAATAGCTTCTTTAATAACTTTGGGCTATTCCAGGTTCGCAATGTTACTCAATACATGCAAATGATTGTGAGCATGGATAACTTGGCAAAGGAGTTTGAACTTCCCCAATCAAGGATGAGGTATCAATTTTTAAAAATTACTACACCACGTAAAGAAATAAGACGCCCGGGGGGTATAATAACTGAGCAAGATAACTTAGCAATTTATTATAGAGATCAAGCATATCATATTTTTGATCCAGATTATGGTATGATTTCAGGTTTATCTTATCAAGAATTAAGGTCGATATTAATACAACTTGAGCTAACACGCAGTGTTTTTCTAATAGAAAGAATTGAGTTTTCCTCTGGTCCTCATGCAAAAAGGAAGTTAGAAAGGTTTTTGCAACCTATTACAAGAGCGCGGGATATGATTACGGAAAGCCGCAGAGTTGACGTAATAATATATGGTCATAAAATATCTAAGAGGATTTTAGATACTATGGGAGCATTTATTGTAGAGCAAGGTAGCGACAGAGAAAGGACAATTGGACAGTGGCTACTTACAAAGCCTCATAATAATACTTTAAGAGAATATGAAAAGATTTTTTTAGATGCAGGAGAATATGCAGCTACAGTAAACCTATTATTTAATGTGCAACCATCAAATTTAGCGGATATAATACAAGGAACTCAAAACTTACTATTTAAGAGAGGAGAGGGAAACGAGGAAAAGAAGAAGTACAGTATAGCGAAGAAAATTCAAGCACAAGCTACTGCGTTTATTCAAATGCGCAAAAAACAAACGACGGACTTGACTGATCTAAATCCAGATGACTTCAATATCAAGAGCCAAGCGCACAGTATTGCATCATTTAAGATATCCCAACTATCTTTATTAACAAAACAATTATCGCTCTCAATATTAGATATAAAAGATATAGCTAATTTATATTTAATGAATTCTCACAAAAGATTAAGGGTCAATCGTTTTAATAAACTTTCAAAAGCTAAATCTACATCTTTAGGTAGGTTGAGAAATGCCCCTGATATGATTTCTGCAACATTTTCAGGTGATAAAGTAAGCATGGCAGTAAATATAGGACATATGGTGTTTGGTCCTAAATTAGAAAGATTCTTAGGTAATTCCATGTCTACAAGTGCTACTGTAAAAAGAGCTGCAGCAAACTCTATTTTAAATTTTCTCAATATCAAGGATCTGCTCACCAACTCGTATCAATTACATAAATTAGGCTATAACCGCAGTGATCCACAAGTTCACGATCTGTTAGTAAGAATAGCTTTTAATATTATTGATTCTCTACCTTATATTCTTAGTACATTCGCTCCTTATATAAATCCTGCACTATATCTACAATTAATGCGATGTACGGTTATAGGAGCAACTGTATCGTTAATAGTACAAGTAATATACAACGCTAGTAAGTTAGTAGAGGAATATGCGCACAAGTATCCTCTCACTGAGGCGGAAAAGGTCCATCTCTTTTTAGACCAAGCGTTGAGTTTAGGGATGGCAGAGGTTTCATCGCATATTAAAAGGATAGTTGATACTACAATAACATCTAGATATTATTACGATGAGATGAAAACAATAGAAAAAATTTTTGGTTCATCAACAATATATGTTCGCTATGTAGAGAAAAAGCGAGCAAAAAATGATGGTCGCTCTTATTCGGACAGAGTAGTTCAAGAATATCAGAGTTTAGAGATAGTCAAGTGCGAGTACATACAACGTGACCCATGTACAGGGTTCCAACTCATATTTAATAGTATAATATCACTTGCTCGCTCAGTAAGGCCTACTCAGGAGTTTGTAGTAATAAAACCAGAAATTGCCTTAATAGATCTTACTAGAGTATCTCCAGATGCAGGACGCCGACTAAGTCGTTTTTCTATACAGCCACCAGAAAATATAACATTCTATGCTGCTCCAACATTAGATAGTACTGATAAAGGTGAATGTAGTGGTCCAAATAGTGTTTTTGGTCCACAGCAAGATACAAAGTATCATGCTTATAATATGGTAATGATAAGCGATACATCTCTTAAGACAGTTAGGCCGAAAGACATAACCATTATATATAATCTACAAAATGTTACAGTAGGAAGAATTAAAGCAGCAACAGAAACGACCAATATATTGGATAACGAGCAAAATGCAAAATATTATAAATATACCAATGTATTTTTTATATCTGAGGTTAAGACTATGCAAGAAGGGGTAATAACTAAAGCAGAAGTAAGAAATCCATGCGGGGTTTGGGCTACAACAATTCTTGAGGGGTTCAGATCTGAACATCAAGGCCCTGTAGATTTAGAAGAGCTAAGCAAGCATACTCTAGGCGCTGCATTGGTGTCCAAACTCCGTCACGACGCGCATAACACATGGGAAGTAGTAAAAGGTCTGGAAATAGAAGGGGGGGGCAATAATACTGCAAATTATTTCATGTTTTCTAGTATAAAATTTGTAGGTAAGATAGTACTCCATGAACATGCTATTAATACATTAGATTTTAATAATGTACAAGATGATATTTTACAAATTGCTATATCAGAGCATAAAATTATTATTACCCCTTATATTAATGAGAATGTGCCAAATTTACCAAGTTTCATAGATAAAGTTAATGCTATTAATTATATTATAGGAAGAGCCCATTTCACAGAAAAATTTATTTGTCAGCATTCTGATACACCAATCATAATTAATGGTCAAGGTACTAACTTAACTAATATAGACACAATTCATAATTGCCCGCATATCATGATGCACCCTGATACTTTGATTATAATTGATCAAGAGAATGTTAATTATAATATTTATTTAGACCAAATTCAATATAGAGGTAATAGTACCGTTGATAATAATATAATTAATGGTACTATAAATATTTTTTTTAAAAATCATTTGATGAATTCTCAGGAGGCTTTTGATAACCAGGTGAGTATGAGGTATTTAGAATCAGAGAATAGTTTATCTATGATTCTAACTCAACCTAGAACACAAGAACAATTTACCTTAAAGCTTAATAATTACAATGAGAGCTCAGTTTACAATATAATAAATCCACACAACGAAATTATAGACTTTATACTCCAAGAAGAAATAACAGATTTGATATATAGTAAAAGAAATACAACGTATGATGACCAAGAATGGTATATTAAGTCTCCTAGCAGCATAAAGTATAATTATCATTATCACGATGAGAATAGTATAAATTATTTAGGTTCGTGGTATCAAAATCATGAAATAACGTTCGGGCCAAGGATGGATTGTGCAAGAGGAGGGGGGAGCAATGATACGTATATCATTGCTGATTATAGTAGAGATAAAATCACTATTGACAATTGCTACATAGATGAAAATTATCCATTGCCAGCTCTTCAATATAATGCAGACCTAATAAGTATTGACACATCTAATAAAATTAGGATTGAATCATCATCAGATGATCTAGTATTAAAGTATAATCATAATAATATAACACTACCACCAAAAGCAATTACTCTTAAAAATTATTTTCGATGTATAATGATCAACGAGTATCTTACATCTGACTTAGGTATTAAGGAACAAAAAAAGATTATTATCGGAGATAAGAATGGATATTATTTTACTTTCAAAGATCCTCTAGATCCGCAGGAACTAATATATTATGGTAGCAAAGATAATTTTGGCAAAATTACATTAAATCATGATTACATTCTTAACTATGCACAATTAAACGCTAACTCTGTCGACGTGCTATACTATAAAGTTGATCACGATTTATTGATAGCTTTTAACTCTATCGTTCAAGATTATTACTCAGAAAAAGATGCGGGTAAATTAACGGTTCTAGAAGATTTCTTCCGTGTTCCAAGTGCGTGGTATAATTTTATCATATATTATACTCAAGATAATAAAGTGCTAACAGGAGAAATGTTATTAAATATTGCTACGGCCGCTATAAATGACAAGAATTTTAGGGAATCATGGGAGAGGTTAAATTATAAAGATTACCATATTAATACTACTGATACAAGACACGTAATGATTGATTGTAACGACAGATTGTTATCTGATAGTAGGACAGATATATATGGTACATACGGCAGGTTAGTATTTGACTTAGATCAAGTCACACCTAATGATCTTAAAATATCCTTTAATGAAAATCAAGATATTGTTTTATCTACTCCTAATAATTATATTACAAATATTACAATTAAAAATTGGCAAAATCAATCAATAAGTCCTTTACATACAATAGAGTTTAGGAATAATAAATACCACTCGAAATTAAGGAGTTTTTATTCATTTAATCTAGGTAAGTCTAATGATGTAAGTAAACTGAAAGAAAATTTTGCTTTCATAAAATTTTCTTATGTTCTTGATCAAGAGGACTTACTGCTACCTCTTTATTGTCAAAAGTACCTCAAGAGCATGCAAGATATTTGGGACATAATAAAAACAAATCTGAGTGCTAAAGAGAAGTATAAGAATATTAATGATAACGTTAATATTGCTGAATTAGAACAAAAGATTGGAGATCACTATTTGTGCGTAGCAAAAAAATTATTTATTCAAGAGATGCAAAAGATAAATGAGTTATATTTGATTGCTATTGCGAGGGAGAATTACGAGAGTTATGAGGCAAGTTTAAGACTTGGTAAAGATTATTATACTCCACATATTGCACCTTTAGTTGATTTTGTCAATAATAGTTTTTCAAGTTATTTAAATGATCCTATTACTATGCCAACTGATAGTGATTTAGAAAAAACTCTATGGGATTGGATAGACCCAATTTTTGGCAATATAGGTGCATTAAAGGAAAGTTTGCAGCCCCCAGCATCAAGGGTTTCTCAGCAGACTTTTGAGATAATATCAATCGAGAGTATTTATTATCTTGAAGAAGTAGCAAGTAGTGGAGCAAGGCCATCATCAATAATAAATAATGTTATTGGATGGTTTAAAAATTCAATGAATGAAATATCCACGAGTGTTTATAATAAAATTTTGAATAAATCTAGTATAGAACAAAATTATAATATTTCGGTACCTTATCAATTAGGTAATAATAAAAAAGCAGAAGGTAATAAATATAAAACTATAGATCCCTCATTATTAGACACAATATCCTCAAAATCCTTTAAAGAATTATCTACTATAGATAATTTTCAAAATCTTTACATTATTTTAGATTCTTTATCAGGTAGTACTTCTTCTCTTCTGATAAAAAAATTTTTGATTAATCCAATAAAAAATATTTTTTCTATATTTACTAACCCATCTATGGCTTCGCCTCATAAAGGTAACTATAATTATCAAAAACCTAATGATGCTCTTGATAAAATCATGCTTAACTTGATGAGAGGTCAAGAGAAATATAATGACCAAGACAATGAGCTTGTAAGCTCTCTCGTCGGTGAAATTATATAAGAATTAGGGGTATTCAACAATCATTAATCCACTACTAAAAATAAATGTTTATTAATAAAATAATATAGATTGAGTGTAATGTTTTGGTTGATAATCTCATACTAAAAATAGAAACAATATCTTTTTTTGAGCTTGACAAAGCGACAAAATAATAATAAAAGTGAATCATGATGATATCCTTAAAAGTTAAAAATTTTATTCAGAATTTAGGTTGGCGTAGATAGTCTTCTAGGTCTTTAAAAACTCATATTATATGAGCTTCAGAATAAATTATTAACTTTACATTATAGGATACCAAAATGTTCCTCTCTTTTATTTCTAAAAGATTTTCTTTTAAAAAAAATCTTTTAGTTTTTTTATTTTCTCTACTTATTACTACAATAGTGCACGCAGATCACAAGAAAGTTGTAATTATAGTGCCTCTTGAACATGAGGCGATGACGCAAATTGTTGCTGGAATTAAAGAGTCTCTAAACGATAATGACGTAGAGATCATAGTTAAAAATGCTCATGCTGACGCTAATATTTTACTTAGCTATATCAAACAAATGAAACATCAAAATATCGATCTAATAATCCCGATTGGTACTTCTACCAGTCAAACCGTAATTGCGCATATAAAAGATAAGCCGATTGTTTGTACAGCAGCCATGATTGATAATAAAAATCTTCCTTTAGTTATCGGGGTTAATGATGAAATAAAAATTACCGAGGTAATTAGTAAATTATCTTTTTTGAATAATATAACCCTGATTTATAGTAGTAATGAAAAAGTTGTGCCGGAAGTTGAAGAGCTAAAATCATACGCTGCAAAAAATAATATTTCAATACATCTTGCAATGGTCCAAACTTTAAATGATCTGCCGATAGCTGTAAAAAATGCTCCAAGAGATACACAAGCTTTTCTAATATTAAAAGATCATTTAATAGTTAGCGGTATAAATATACTAAAGCAAGAAGCCTTTAAACGTGAAATTCCAATAATTGCTTCTGATGAAGGTTCGGTAATTAACGGTGCAACTATTGCATTAGGGGTAAGAGAAAAAGAAATCGGAGTAAGAGCCGGTTTGATAGCTAAAAAGATTTTAACTGGCACAAAACCAAGTGATATTCCTTTTGAGTCTATGAGCGATTTAACTTTATTTATTAATCCTGTATCTTTTGCCAAACAAAACATCCTTACTGAGGAAAATTTATCGGCGCTGCCATTTGCTCATATCGCAACGCAGGAATAATAAAGATATGAGTATTTTATTTATTGCGCTTGAGCAGTCTTTGCTGATGCTGCCTCTTATTTTAGGTATGTATATAAGCTATCAGATCTTAAAAATTACTGATCTTACTGTGGATGGTACGTATGTTTTAGGTGCAGCAGTATTTGCTCGCACTATTTCATTTGGTTTATTACCTGCTTTGATCGCTAGTATGATAGCTGGTATTATAGTAGGTAGCATAGTTAGCTTTATGCAAAAAGATAATCGGGTTAACAGTTTAATAACCGGCATACTTGCAGTATTTATGCTTTACTCGGTTAATTTGCAAATTCTTCAGCGTCCTAATATATCCGTTTTGGGTATGCCGACTATTTTATCTTTGTTTAATGGCGAGAACTGGTTAATTCCTCTGATTATAATTAATGCTCTGATTATGATTACGGTAATAATTTTATTGCAAGGAAGGATAGGGCTATTACTTCGGGCATTTGGTTATAATAGGAATCTGCTACACACCTTAGGTAAGTCGGCGGAGCTTTATCGCACAATAGGGCTTAGCCTTAGCAACTTGCTCGCCGCTTTAACAGGCGCCTTGACTGCTCAAGTAAACGGTTTTGCTGATATTAATATGGGGTTTGGTATAGCGCTTGTAGGTATCGGAGCTATTGTAATCGGGCGTCATATCTTAATCCATGCTAATAAATTTAGTCCTTTTAAAGAAATATTCGCTTGTTTCATAGGTATATTATTTTACTTTATAAGTCTTAGTTTTTTACTAGCAATAGGAATTGATCCAATAAATCTTAAACTAATTCTCGGCATAATATTATTTATTTCATTACGCAAAGTAAGAAAAGGTAGCTTATGAAACCTTATTTATATGCCGAAAAGATAGAATTTAAAGTTAAAGAAAGAAATGAGCCGCTACTTGCTCAAACTACCCTTGGTATTTCTAAAGGAGAATTCGTTGTAATATTAGGGCATAACGGTAGCGGTAAATCTACTTTAACTAAAATACTTGCCGGTTATATGCACCCCACTTCCGGACTAATATTTTTGGATCAAATGCCAATTAATAAAATTTCGACAAGTGAAAAAGCTTCAATGCTTGTGACGATAACGCAGAAAGCAGAAGATAGGTTATTTTCTGAATTAACCTTAGAGGAAAATATTACTTTATGGGAAAGCAGATTTTTTAAGAAACAGCGTTTGACGAATGAGGAAGTACTTAAGTTAACTGGTAACCCTAAACGTTTTTTAGCTCTTTTAAAACAGCCGCTTAGTGCTTTTTCTGGGGGCGAAAAACAGATTATTTTGCTAGCACTCGTCATTGCACATCCACCAAAGATATTATTTTTGGATGAACATACCGCTAGCCTTGACCCTAAAGCTTCCAAAGAAGTTATGGACAGAACGGCAAAAATCATAGAAGAGCATAAAATAACCTCCTTGATGATCACGCATAATTTGGAGGATGCGGTAAATTATGGCAAAAGGGTTATAATCCTTGATAACGGACATATAATAACGGACTTTATAAAACCGGCAAACTTTTCCTTGCCGGAATTGAAGGAACGGCTAGGGTAGTAGTAGGGGTGCTGCAACTCCCCCGTTCTATACACTAAATAGCTTAATCATAGAACTAGACAGACAACGCATTTATCGCCCATTAGGTCCACTTTCTGATTCTCTTCATATTTTGATACTTCAATATTTAAGTCTGCAAATGGAGCGGTATAAAGAGAATTAAAATTTGAGGTGTTAGAAGGGGGATCAAATAACGCAACTATATCTTTCTTATTACTATCTAAAATTTTGAGATTATTAGCTTCAATCTCTTCATGTATTATGCTGTTAATTTGCTTGTCGGTTGAATGTTGTTTTTTATTTCCTATAATTCCTAAATGAATAGCCACAGCTAATTTTTCGTTTTCTATATTAAAGTCTTGGTCTCTACAATTAACGGTTATACAATCTATTGATCCAAGTTTTTTCCCTATAGTAAGAACTATATCTCCATTAGTAGCGTTTTTTTCAAATAACCAACCGTTCCAATGAAAATTTGCCAGGTAAAGACAAGCTTTTCCCTGACCATGATCTATTATAGCACATTTTAAGTCAGCAGCTAGTTTGCTTAAAATTTCCATATCTACTTTTAGTACTTCGAGTGGTTTACCGTAAGATTTTCTAAGAGGCTCATTAATATTTTCTGCATATATATTTTCTATCTCTTGCATTATTGTTTTGGCACTATTAGCAGGAAGAGTTGTAGTAACTGGGGCAGCTTTTTGCTTTTTCATTATTTTTCCTTTATTTAAAAGAGAATTTTGGCTTAGCTACCGTCATTAATCGATAACCAAATGGAATGCTAGAGTTATAATTTCTATTATTGATGTTAGTGTAGAAAAATTAAATCTTCAAGAATTTAAGTATGTATTAATAAAAATATACATTGGGTGGAATAATTTTGTTAATGGTCTTATCCCAAAATTAGTGTTGTTAATTTACAAAAATCGTCATTGCGAGGAGCAGGGCGATGCAGCAATCTAAGAAAAAATACTTTTCTATCATCCTGAACTTGTTTCAGTATCTTTTTCATCACTTTTTTTCTGTTGACTTTTTTTCCGTCTTTGTAAATTTTCTTTTAATGCACTTGATAAATTATCAAATTTTGTTTTTGATTTAGGTTTTTCAGCTTTTCCTGAATTTTCTTTTATTTTAGTCATTTAATACTTACCTTTCACTTAGCCGCAATAAAAATTTCTACTAGGCTTTTTATAATTTTATTATATAGTATACCTTAATCATTAAACAGATAAAAGCACACATGAGTCAATTTAATATCCAGTCTGCCGAGTTACTTGATGAAAAACGAAATATTGCAAGGCAAGGAGGCGGTGAAGAAAAAATTAACTTGCAACATAAAAAAAGTAAACTAACAAGTAGAGAGAGAATAGAAATATTATTAGACCCGAGTAGCTTTACCGAGACGGGTATGTATGTATCCCATAGATGCGATAATTTCGGCATGAAGGATAAAAAGTTTTTAGGTGACGGCGTAGTGACCGGGCACGGCACTATAAACGGTAGATTAGTTTTCATATATAGCCAAGATTTTACGGTTTTTGGCGGTTCGCTCGGCGAATATCATGCTAAGAAAATTTGTAACGTTATCGATGCTGCAATAGCTAGCGGTGCGCCTGTTATCGGTATTAATGATTCAGGTGGTGCCAGAATCCAGGAGGGAGTAGATGCTCTTGCGGGGTACGGTGAAATATTTCAACGCAACGTCCTTGCTTCCGGAGTTATCCCGCAAATTTCTTTAATCATGGGGCCTTGCGCCGGCGGTGCCGTATATTCTCCGGCTTTAACCGATTTTATATTTATGGTTAAAAATACTTCTTATATGTTTGTCACTGGTCCGGACGTAGTTAAAACCGTTACAGGGGAAGAAGTAAGTCAAGAAAAACTCGGCGGTGCGCATATGCATACCACTAAAAGCGGTGTTGCTGATTTGGCATTTAAAAATGACGTAGAAGCGCTTTTGGAAGTCCGTAAATTTTTTAATTTTCTGCCATTGTCCAATCGCAGTCCTCTACCGATGCGTTGTACGATTGACCCCGCCGATAGGGTGGATATGTCTTTAAGTACGTTAATACCTGTTACTCCTAATAAACCTTATGATATGAAGGAGTTAATAGAGCGCATAGTTGATGAAGGGGAGTTTTTTGAATTACAGCCTGATTTTGCTAAAAATATCATTATCGGCTTTGGTTATATGGAAGGTTATCCTGTCGGTTTTGTAGCAAACCAGCCTTTGCATTTAGCGGGGTGCTTAGATATTAATGCTTCAAGAAAAGCGGCAAGATTTATCCGTTTTTGCGATGCTTTTAATATCCCAATCGTTAGTTTAGTTGACGTACCAGGATTTTTACCGGGTACTGCGCAAGAACATGACGGTATTATTAAACACGGAGCCAAGCTTTTATATGCCTATGCTGAGGCAACAGTTCCTAAAATTACCGTAATTACTCGTAAAGCTTATGGGGGTGCTTATATAGTTATGAACTCCAAGCATCTACGGGGAGATATAAATTATGCATGGTTTAATTCGGAGATTGCCGTTATGGGAGCTGAAGGAGCAGCAGAGATAATATTTAAGGAAGAATGTAAAGACCCGGAAGCAAAAAAGCAAAAAATCGCCGAGTATAAAGATACTGTGACGTCGCCCTTTGTCGCTGCGTCCAGAGGGTATTTAGACGATATTATAAAACCTCAAAATACCAGATGGCGAATATGTAGAGCATTAAATTTTCTGCGTACTAAGAAAGTTGAATTACCTTGGAAAAAGCACGATAATTTGCCGCTGTAGCTTAAGCGTCGTTGTTTACCTTGTCATTGCGAGGAGGCATTTATGCGTGGCTCTAAAAAAGTGCCGTATGTCATTCCTGCGAAAGCAGGAATCCAGTTTTTTCTTTGTCATGCTGAACTTGTTTCAGCATCTTCTTAGTAGATACTGAAATAAATTCACGAGGACTTAAAAGTATTTTTTCTGGATTCCCGTTTTCACAGGAATGACATAAAGGAGCACTATACTAATATTACATTATTTACGAGAAATTATGACTAAACCGTTATTTGATAAAGTTCTAATTGCTAACCGCGGTGAAATTGCCTTGAGAATAATACGCACCCTGCGAGAAATGGGTATTAAATCTGTTGCTGTGTATTCTGAAGCAGATACCAGTTCAATGCACGTGCAGCAGGCGGATGAAGCTTATTATATTGGTAATTCTCCAGCAACCGAGAGTTATTTATCAATTAAAAATATTATTTCAGCCATTCGTGAGAGCGGTGCTGGTGCAGTTCATCCTGGGTATGGATTTTTATCCGAGAATCCGAATTTTGCTAATATTTTAAAGAGAGAAGGCGTTACTTTAATCGGCCCGAGTGCTACGGCTATTAAGAAAATGGGCGATAAAATTGAAGCGAAGAAAATTGCAATCGAGGCAGGAGTTAGTACTGTTCCGGGTTATATGGGAACAATAAGCAATGTTAAGCAAGCAATCGATATTGCCAATGAAATAGGCTTCCCTGTAATAGTTAAAGCAACTGCTGGCGGCGGTGGGCGCGGTATGAGAGTAGTAAAAGATCAAGAGGAAATGGCTAGTGCTTTTGAATCAGCTAAACTTGAAGCAGTAAATAGTTTTAGTGACGGTAGATTATTTATTGAAAAATTAATCCAGTCACCGAGGCATATCGAAATTCAATTACTTGCTGATCAGCACGGCAATAGTGTATGTTTAGGCGAACGGGAATGTTCTATCCAGCGTCATCATCAAAAAGTAATAGAAGAAGCTCCGAGTTCTTTTATTAATGAAGAAATAAGGCAGCAAATGTATGACCAAGTAGTATCCTTGTCTAAAAAGGTTGGGTATTACTCAGCTGGTACTGTGGAATTTATAGTAGATAGTGAAAAAAACTTTTATTTTTTAGAGATGAATACAAGGTTGCAAGTAGAGCATCCTGTTACCGAATTAATCACTGGTATAGATATAGTCGAAGAAATGATAAAAATTGCCGCGGGCAAAAAGCTTTCATTTTCTCAAAAAGATGTGAAGTTAAAAGGTTGGGCATTTGAGTCTCGAATTTGTGCAGAAAATCCAAGCCGTGGATTTTTGCCGTCTAGCGGTAGGATTACTGCCTATTCCGAACCTGCGAAAAACCCTAATATTCGTATAGATACAGGGATTGGGCTCGGCGGTGAAGTAAGTATGTTTTATGATTCAATGATTGCAAAATTATGCACTTATGGAGAGAATCGAGAACAAGCAATTGAAGTTATGAGATCGGCGTTAAGCTCATATATAATTAGTGGTATTTCTCATAATATAAGCTTTTTGGAAGCGGTAATGTTGCATCCTCGCTTTGTTAGCGGCGATATTACTACTGCCTTTATAGAAGAAGAATATCCGGATGGCTTTTCCGGAGCTAGCTTAACTTCTGAGAGCACCGGCGTATTTGTTGCAACTGCTATTTTTGTTTATATTTCGGAACAAAAACGTGCTTCGTCAATTTCCGGTAATATTAGCAACCAGAGTAATAAAATCGGTACTAGATGGGTGGTGTCGATTGACGATAAATTATTTCCTGTGTTAATTACCCCTGTTGAAAACGGCTATAATATACGTCATGAAAGCGATCGGCTATATATTCGGAGTAACTGGCATTTGGGTAACGATCTTTTCGCCTGTCTAGTTAATGGCAAAAAAGCTAATATTAAAATTGAAAATATACCCACCGGCTATATTTTATCACATGCGGGCATTAGCGTAAAAGCATTTGTGCGTTCCCCGCGTATATCAGAGCTTGAAGCGTTAATGGTTGCAAAAATCATTAATGAAGAAAGTTCTGAATTGCAAGCGCCTCTTACAGGGCAAATTGCCATAATTAAAATAAAAGAAGGCGAGGCGGTAATAGCGGGGCAGGAGATTATGATACTAACCGCTATGAAAATGGAGAATATAATCCTTGCAGAAAGAGACGGAAAAATAGCTAAAATTTTCGTTAACGAAAAAGATCATGTATTGAGAGGACAGACGCTGCTGGAGTTTGTTTAACTCTTCTGCTTTTAAAAATTGCTCTTTCATTTTATCAGGGATTCACATGCTCACTTATTAAGTATAAGCTGCGCGTGTTCACCCTTCAAAATAAAATTCAATTTTCAAAATCATTTGAGTAGTAACATTATGGCATTATTAAATGAATATGAAAAGCATGTTTGATGTCATTCATGCTGTCCCTTATGTCATTCCCGTGAAAACGGGAATCCAGACTAAAAAGCCTTAGTTTGTAAGGCTTTTTTCTATAGAACTGTAAGTTATCGTTACATTTGTTTAATTCTTCTGGATTCCTGCCTACGCAGGAATGACATCGGAGATGAGGAATAACATCATTATGCTAAATTATTTTAAACCGCTATTACAAAAACATTTCCGCAGTAGATCAATAATTTTTATTTTAATGATAGCTGCGACTATTCTAGCTTGCGCTACTTATTATGTAATGTCGGTAGAGTCAAGAAAAGGCGGGCTAGACCCAAGTAAAGTCATAGGCTTTATATTAGTCGATTTAGTAATTTTTTTAATTTTAGGCGTATTACTTGCTCGCAAATTTTTTCAAAGTTTTTTTACCAAAAGTGATGATCAAAATGCTTCTAAATTACAAAACCGTATTATTATTGCTTTTAGTCTAGTTGCCACTGTTCCTACTATTATCGTTTCGGTATTTTCCGCTTATTTTTTTAATTTCGGTATTCAGGTTTGGTTTGATAAAAAGATTTCGGCCGTTTTAGATCAATCCATAATAGTTGCCGAATCTTATATTGACGAGCATAAATTACAGTTAAGGGAAACATCTATGTCCGTTGCTGAGGATTTAAGCGATATGTATTATGATTTAGTGCATAATCCTGCTTTGTTTACCAAAACGCTAAATACTGAAGCTGAAATGCGCTCGCTTGATGAAGCAATAGTTTTGAATAAAGCCACCAACACTATTATTGCCAATACCTTCCTGAGTTTTTCTCTGTCCTTTGCAACTATACCAGCTCATTTAATAAAAAAAGCGGATTTGGGTGAGATAGTAGAAGTGAAGTCTGATCCTACTAAAATCCGCATGCTGATTAAGCTTAAAGAATATAATGATGTATATTTATTAGTCGGCAGATTGATTGACAATAAAATTATTGATCATATTGATAAAACTAACGGTGCAGCCGGAGAATATTACCGCCTTAAAAAGCAGGTTTCCGGCATGCAAATAAAATTTTCGATAATTTTTATTTTCATTGCTTTATTGCTTTTGCTGGTCGCAATAAGTTTCGGAGTTATGTTTACCGCTAAAATAGTAAATCCCATAAAAAAATTAGTTAACGCAACAGATAAAGTAAAAGATGGTGATTTAACTATTCAGGTTCCTGAAGATGAAGTTGACAAAGATGAAATAGGCGCGCTCTATGCAGCATTTAATAGAATGATTAAACAGCTTGGTCGTCAACAAAGAGATTTAATTATAGCACAGCGTGCTCTTGCCTGGTCGGATGTAGCAAGAAAAGTAGCGCATGAGATTAAAAATCCCTTAACTCCTATTTTACTTGCTTCGGAGAGATTGCTTAAAAAATTTAGCAGTGATGTTAAAGATAAAGCGGAATTTGAGAATTATTTACATATGATTATTCGTCATACTAACGATATAAAAAAGATTGTTTCCGAGTTTGTACTTTTTGCAAGGCTTCCGGCTCCTGTGTTTGCTCGTTATGATCTAGTACTGCTTATTAAAGAGATAGTTAAATCACGTAAATTAATAAATGATACAATATCATATGCTTTTAATAGTAATGTTGATTCAATTGATTTTGTCTGTGATGCTACGCAAATAAATCAGATAATGATTAATTTGTTAAAAAATGCCGAAGAGTCAATAGATTCTAAAAAAAATGTCAAAAAAGGTAATATTTCAGTTTCTATAATATCTTCATCTTCGCTAGTTACCATATCCGTAATAGATAACGGCATCGGCTTTCCGCCAGAGCTAATCGGCAGAGCCGCAGAAGCTTATGTAACTACTCGAAATAAAGGCATGGGAGTAGGGCTTGCTATCGTTAAGAAAATAGCGCAAGAACATTGCGCTACCTTGGATATAGCTAACAGTAAACAAGGCGGAGCAGTAATTAATATAGAATTTAATAACGAAGAACTGGAAAGTAAAATTAAACGTTTGGAGGTGTAGTATTATTTACTTAGCTTGCTTTCGAAATTACTATATTAAGTTGTTTCAAAAGCAAGAAGATTTAAATTATAGATTACCCAGCTTTTATATAGAGTGTTTTACTTATCGGGCTGACTAGTATAATCATAATTATTATTACTACTATACGCATCGTTTCCAGCAGATTTAACATCATTATCATAAGGACACTGCCATGAAGTTTCTCTATTGGCTTCACAAACAGCGTTACCAATAGCGCCTATAATTCCTGTTATGTTATACCGCCGCCGCTGCCCCCTGGAGATTCATTCTTATTATTACCTTTATCTTTACTCATAAAATCCTCTTAAATTATTAATAGTTAAATTAATTGTAGAATATAAATATTTCTACAATTAACAGTATATAAGTAAATGATTGTTAGCATAAAGAAGATTTTATTAAAAATTACTATTAAAAATCACTTTATATTGATATAGTGGCTATATAACCATAAATTGATTAATGAGAAGGGTTATGAAATTAAAAATTATCTTTGTAATTATATGTTGGATAGTAATATTATCTACAGCTAGGGCAAATACTTCACCTAAAGATATTATCATTCCGAGGGAAGTTTTATTTTCTTATCCTGATAAAATTAAGATAAGTTTTAGTCCGAATGGCAAATATATTAGTTATTTAGGAAACAATAATGAGGTACTGGATTTATTAATTGCCGATAGTGAGAACCTAGAAAATATTAAAGCAGCGATCAAAGTAAAAACGGGCGTTTATGATTATATATGGGCATACGATAACCAGCATATTTTGTATTTAAAAGATGTAAATAATGATAAAAACTATCGGCTTTATAGTTATGATTTAGAAACTAACCATACAAAATTACTTACCACAGAAAAAGGAATAACAGCCAAAATTTTTGCCAAAAGAGCAACCAACAAACCATATAAAATATTAATTGGCTTAAAATCATCCAATCAACATTATTTTGATGTTTATGAGTTAAATCTTCTTGATCATAGTAAAAAGCTTATTATGAAAAATAATAAATTTTCTAGTTTTATCTTCGATAATGATCTTAATATACGTTTAGGTATATTTATAAATAATAAGGGAGAAAAAGAATATTTCCGATTAAAAAATAATCAATGGCTATTTTTAATGAGATTATCGAATGAAGATATTATAAATACTAAATTTTATGATTTTGATCATACTAACAACAATATTTATTTACTCGATGGTCGAGATAATAATACTGTTACTCTTAAATTATTAAATTTAAATACCGGGGTATTGAAGTTATTAGCTAAGGATAAGCGTGTTGATATTAATGTATTAACATCACATCCGACTATTCATGAGATTCAAGCAATAGTAACCGAATATGATAAAGTTGAGTATAAAATATTAGATAACTCTATTAAGAGGGATATTAAATATCTTCAAAACCTCAATTTAGGTAATATACATATTATACACCGTACTCTAGATGATCAAATTTGGTTTATTGAATTTTATAGTGATGTTAATCCTACTAAATATTACAAATATAACCGCCAGAAAAAGCAAATTAAATTCTTATTCTGTCGTAAAGCTGAACTAGAAAAATATCGTCTTGCTCCTATGAATCCTATAATTATAAAGTCTCGTGACGGCTTAAATTTAGTCAGTTATATTACTTTTCCTAACAATATGAAATTATCTAGAAAAATATACCCAAATAAACCTTCGTCGCTAGTTCTTTTAGTGCATGGCGGTCCAGCTATAAGAAACTCTTGGGGTATGAATACTGAACATCAATGGCTTGCTAATCGTGGTTATATTGTTTTAAGTGTCAATTTTCGTGGTTCGGCAGGTTTTGGTAAAGATTTTCTAAATAGCGGTAATGGAGAGTGGGGTAAAAAAATGCAAGATGATTTAATAGATGCTGTTAATTGGGCTATTAAAAACAAAATAGCCGATCCTAGAAAAATTGCTATTATGGGATCGAGTTATGGAGGTTATGCTGCTCTAGCAGGATTAACATTTACCCCTAACTTATTTGCGTGTGGTGTAGATATTGCCGGGCCTCCTGACTTACTAACAGCTTTAAAAAATCTTTCTGGAGATTGGAAATTTGAAAAATATCAAGCAGAAATGAAAATAGGACCTTCAGAAACAGCGGAGCAAAGAGAAAAATTACGTCACCAATCTCCCTTAACTTATGTCAAAAGCATAACGAAACCGTTACTTATAATTCAAGGAGGTAAAGATTCAGTAATAAAACAAACTGAATCTGACCGAATGGTAGCGGCAATGGTAAAATATAATAAACCTATCATTTATGCGTTGTATAAAGATGAAAATCATAATTTTTGCAATATATATAACAATATTTCTTATCATATTATAATAGAGCAATTTCTAGCGAAGTACCTTGGTGGCAAAACAGAACCTATTAATTACACATATTTAGGAAACCCCGCAAATCTTTTATTAAATGGAAAGCCTCCTTTTAAAACGTTATTAATAGAATTACTAGAAGCACGATAAATTGTTATTTCGATCCGCCCATTCTAATTTCTATCTTTTATTAGTAAATCACCATATTTTTTATTTATTCTTTCATATTTAGGTATTAGTGAACTCTTTAAACCATATAAATAAAGTAATCCCACCCATTTAAATGGCATATTTTCAAAAAAATTTGAATCTACAAGTATTTTTTCTATTTTGTCTTGTTCTACCATTTTGCTACGGTTAATATATTCGTCTCATAGTCGTGAAGGCGGCGATTATACTCCACAACTGATGAAGATACCG
Source organism: Rickettsia endosymbiont of Halotydeus destructor (assembly GCF_049278075.1). NCBI lineage: Bacteria > Pseudomonadati > Pseudomonadota > Alphaproteobacteria > Rickettsiales > Rickettsiaceae > Rickettsia > Rickettsia endosymbiont of Halotydeus destructor. The sequence continues at coordinate 150,337 of NZ_JAPNPB010000003.1, read as the reverse complement.
TAGTAGCAGTGCCTATGTCTTTGGCAGTGCCGCCGGCAAGTAAGGAGGTAGGCAGCAACGCTCGTGTCAATCCAGTTGCTAAAACCTGTGCCGCTTGGCGGGTGCCAGAAAACGCATCTCCAGAAAACGCACGTCCCGAGGACACATGCGCTGAATTAGCCGAAGAGGTAACGCCGCTTAAAGCCTCTCCCATTCCCCCGGCGAGTGCGCCTATACTGCATTACTGCCGTTAGCCGTAGCATAACTGGCTCCCAGCCCGGCGCCCCGGCATGCATGACTACTTTAGCTGCTCCTCCTTCGCTAAGACCGTATCGCTGCCCCAATATCACCGATATAACCTTGCCCGACCGCTAATACACCTCGTAACGCCTCCCCTCGAAAGTTATCAGGAATATTGCCGTTTGTAGAACCTATTTACTATTTTAATTCTCTTATTACCTTCTCTAGTAAATCAGGATCATCTTTTAGGGCTTTCCCAAATTCATCATCATCTTCAGGTTCTTTTAAGATTCTCAAAAACTCCTCGAAATTATTTGCTAAAAAAGAAATATCTTCTCCTTCATTCCGACCAAAAATCCAATAAACTACTGGCGGGTTATCACTTGTCGGATTAACACGATAGTCAAAACAGATTAAATCGCCTCCACCATTTCTACCAAATGCTACTAAATTTTTAGGAAAAAATTCCGCGGGGTGATTATAATTGTCTATTATATTATTATAACTTATAAAATCCTTGTCATACAAACTTTCGGGATCATAGTGTCTATTAAGCATTTTTGACTCTTCTGTACACATCCCATATATTTGACTTATAAATCCTTCAAGTTTCTTATGAAAATAATGATCATAATAATCAAAATCATAATCTATATCACCACCATCGCTTATCTTGAGGAGGTCTATAAATAACTTCGGTAATTTAAATGGAAACTTATTTAGTAAAATTAAATCTTTTTCTTTTAAAGCCAGCTGTGTATCAGACCATCTTATATCACTAACATTTTTTATTCTTTGTACCATGTATTCATACCTCCTATATGTCCTGTTTGTTGATGTTTATCGAAAGGAATTAACTGCACTCTTCCTGTCTCTATGATTATGATGTCATGTTAACTTATTTATTTATGCTTTTCCTTAGAAAAAATAGTTTTCTTACCCTGATTTGCAACCGTTTTCTCCGGTGTATTAACTACCTGAAGGTTAGCAAGCTTTTTATTATTCGCAGCTGAGCTCACAACGCTCTTAGTATTTGGTGGGCTGAATGGTTCTATATTCGGAGAATGCGGTTTGTCGGTTGAGGCATTTATTTTCTTATCCAATAGCTTTTGTGTTTCTTTAAGCTCGTTGATAATTTTACTAATGTCATCATCAAAATTCTGGGTTCTTGTAGTTACGCTCTTTTGTAAGCCCTCTGCAGTTTTTGTAGCTTTACTTACCGGATTCATTATCTCTTTTACAGCATGACTTGCTCCCCTTATTTCTTCTGTAATATTTACAGCATTACTCTTTAGGTTACTCCAACCTTGCACAGTATATTTCTTTACTACTTTTCCACCCTGTATTATTTTCTGTCCTGCAAGTTTTGGCTTTCTAATATATTTTATTAAACCCACTAACCAACGTATCACTTCTCCAAATCAACTATTTATTGCTCTTTAAAATAGCATTATCCGACCCAGTTTGTAAACTATTGATAGAAAATCAGGATAGGAGAGTTCAGGTTTTAAACAAAAAATCTTATAAATCTCGCTTTTTCCACCATTCGCCTGTATAGGTCTTATAGGCATCGGTTTATTCTCGACGATAACTTGCTGACGCTTTTCTGTTATTGCATCCCATCATTTATGATCTTCATTTTTATAATAACGATATATAAAATACTTTTCTGAAGTTTCGGCAATATTATATAACCTCAAGTTAGTGAAATGATACATTTCATAATGCCTAAGCATTACTTCTAAAAATTCGCCTAAATTTTACACCTTTATTCAAAACCTCTAGAGTATTAGCGCGAACAGATAGAAAATGTCAAAGGGAAGCGAGCCTAAAAGCTCTGCGATGACGATTTTGAGTTCTCTTTATCCTAAATTAGCGCTCCCAAAGCATTATTAATGCAGCTACTGGAAGCTCAATAAATTGTTATTTCGGTCTACAGAAAAAAGGCTTAAATTAGGTATATAAAAATAAAATAAAAAAAATGGAAATAATTTGAAAAATGTTGTTGACAAGAGGCGTTATCTTGCTTATAACTACTCCTACGAAGACGATGAATTACAAAGGCTTCGTAGCTGTTTTAAAAGTAAATAATTAGATATAGATAGTGACAGCGAAATGTACATATCACTTTAAGTGATTAATTAAACCTGTCAATTTTTTGAAGTAAAAATAGACAGAATCAAACTTGAGAGTTTGATCCTGGCTCAGAACGAACGCTATCGGTATGCTTAACACATGCAAGTCGAACGGACTAATTAGAGCTTGCTCTAATTAGTTAGTGGCAGACGGGTGAGTAACACGTGGGAATCTGCCCATCAGTACGGAATAACTTTTAGAAATAAAAGCTAATGCCGTATATTCTCCGAGGAGGAAAGATTTATCGCTGATGGATGAGCCCGCGTCAGATTAGGTAGTTGGTGGGGTAATGGCCTACCAAGCCTACGATCTGTAGCTGGTCTGAGAGGATGATCAGCCACACTGGGACTGAGACACGGCCCAGACTCCTACGGGAGGCAGCAGTGGGGAATATTGGACAATGGGCGAAAGCCTGATCCAGCAATACCGAGTGAGTGATGAAGGCCTTAGGGTTGTAAAGCTCTTTTAGCAGGGAAGATAATGACGTTACCTGCAGAAAAAGCCCCGGCTAACTCCGTGCCAGCAGCCGCGGTAAGACGGAGGGGGCTAGCGTTGTTCGGAATTACTGGGCGTAAAGAGTGCGTAGGTGGTTTAGTAAGTTGGAAGTGAAAGCCCGGGGCTTAACCTCGGAATAGCTTTCAAAACTACTAATCTAGAGTGTAGTAGGGGATGATGGAATTCCTAGTGTAGAGGTGAAATTCTTAGATATTAGGAGGAACACCGGTGGCGAAGGCGGTCATCTGGGCTACAACTGACACTGATGCACGAAAGCGTGGGGAGCAAACAGGATTAGATACCCTGGTAGTCCACGCCGTAAACGATGAGTGCTAGATATCGGAGGAAATTCTTTCGGTTTCGTAGCTAACGCATTAAGCACTCCGCCTGGGGAGTACGGTCGCAAGATTAAAACTCAAAGGAATTGACGGGGGCTCGCACAAGCGGTGGAGCATGCGGTTTAATTCGATGTTACGCGAAAAACCTTACCAACCCTTGACATGGTGGTCGCGGATTGCAGAGATGCTTTCCTTCAGTTCGGCTGGACCACACACAGGTGTTGCATGGCTGTCGTCAGCTCGTGTCGTGAGATGTTGGGTTAAGTCCCGCAACGAGCGCAACCCTCATTCTTATTTGCCAGCGGGTAATGCCGGGAACTATAAGAAAACTGCCGGTGATAAGCCGGAGGAAGGTGGGGACGACGTCAAGTCATCATGGCCCTTATGGGTTGGGCTACACGCGTGCTACAATGGTGTTTACAGAGGGAAGCAATACGGTGACGTGGAGCAAATCCCTAAAAGACATCTCAGTTCGGATTGTTCTCTGCAACTCGAGAGCATGAAGTTGGAATCGCTAGTAATCGCGGATCAGCATGCCGCGGTGAATACGTTCTCGGGCCTTGTACACACTGCCCGTCACGCCATGGGAGTTGGTTCTACCTGAAGGTGGTGAGCTAACCGTAAGGAAGCAGCCAACCACGGTAAAATTAGCGACTGGGGTGAAGTCGTAACAAGGTAGCCGTAGGGGAACCTGCGGCTGGATTACCTCCTTTAAAGACTAACTTAGTATATTGTTGCATTTTATGCAGCAATTGCTCAAAGTCCGATTTTTGCTGTCACTATCTTTAACTAATTATTTACTATTTAAAACTACCTGTTTAACTATTTCCTTTTATTCTCTTTGGTCCTTACTACAACCCCCTCAACAATTATTTATTTTTCTTAAGCTATATAAATATTTTTAATCCACCCTCATTAACTGTTTTTTTAATTAAAAAAGTAAAGAAGCATTTAAATAATCAAATTATATTTTCCCTTATAGCTTATTGGTTATCCGTTGGATTAGCCGTACAGCAAAAAGCAGTAAGGTACAGCGTCATCGCGATCGCTTGATACAAATTTTTCTGGATTCGTCTGTGCTCACGTATCTTTGTACGCTCCGCAAGGCTCGTCTTTATAATTCATCAAATCTTCCGCTTCCTGAATTTAGCTTTACCTAAAATAAAAAACTATTAATTAATGTAATTAATAGTTGACATTATGCACAGGATTTGTTATAAGAGTGCATTCAATTTATATGATAAATACGATGAATAAATTCATTTTTCTAATTATGGCAGTAATATTATCTGCTTGCGGTAGTACGTCTTCAATAAAAAATTCTCAAAAATTGGATGGTTTACCTAACTTTAATAATTATAACGTTGTTATAGTTAATGACTTTACTGATGGTGTGAGTAAGCAAGGTAATGATCCAAATATCCTAGCAGAAGGTAAAAGATTTGCTGATATGATAGTTAGTTCCATTAAATCTAAAAATATATTCAATGCCGTTGAAAGGAATGTTGTTGATTCTAGTCAGCATGCTATACTGATTGATGGAAGAGTCATAAAATATGATGAAGGCAATGGTGTTATGCGTATGCTTGTAGGGTTTGGAGCAGGTAGGTCTCATTTTGATGCCAAAGTAAATATAAGAGATAACCAAACTAATAAATCATTAGGTCTTATAGATGTAAATAAATGTAGCTGGTTGCTGGGAGGAGCGATTGCTGGGTCTCAAGATATTAAATCTCATATGAATTCTGCAGCTTCTAAAATAGCTACGGAATGTGCTATAGCAAAAAATAGAAAGAGCTAATAACTTTATAAAATCTAAAAGTTTATTTTTTAGATTGTTGCAGCCACTTTGTGCCTTTGTGTTGTATTCCTGGTGTTGTTGCATGGATAGGTTACAGTTTTCATCCCTTGGCTACGACCACGGGATCCAGAAAAAATTTTATTAAAAAAGCTGGATATCGTGATTAGGTCATGGTATGACACCGGAATGCTTTGCAAAAAATTACTATTACTGGATCCATGCAACAATGCCTGTATTCCTTCGCAATGACGGGTTTTGTTAATTTTTGCTAAAAAATTTATTTTTTTCACTTCTATCAGTCTTATTTTTCATATAATGCCATCAATTGGTATTACCTAAAAAAATTCATGAAGAAATAAAAAATCTCAAAAAAGTAAAATATAACAACTTTGAACCGATACTAGTCAATAGACTAAACATATAATTTCCTTACCTTTGTAATACACTTCCGCCATCTGTTGTATTTTTATATCTTTATATTTTATTATGCTTGTCATTTTTTGCTAAATTCTTAAGTGGATATTGCTAACGTTAAATAGAATCGATTATATTGGAAATAAATGCTAGAAAAATTGATTTATGATAAAAGAAAAAGACTATAAACTGCTGCAACAAAAAGTACAAATAGACCAAGCAAACGATAAAGCGATGAGGCAAAACTATCTTCTAAAGACCCATACATTGAATATGCGATAGCTATTTTACCCACCTTAGAAGGAGCACAAAAAATCATAGTTATAAATAAAAAACTTGTTGAACAATTAGTTCCTCAAGGGCTTGAAAATAAACATAATAAATACCATGTTACATTATACCATGGAGCATATAAAGCTGAGGATTTACCAGAAATTTTTGCCAAGCTAGGGAACATAGCTTACAATACAAAAGTCTCACATTGAATTTTAAGGATATAATAGTTGTTGGACCAAACAGATGGATTGATATTAATATCAATCGCTCTGATGAAGTGATAGAAAAAGTTGAACAGGACTATAAAGCAATATGTAACTTGCATAGTGAGATAGTTGATACATTTAGTGGATATCATCAGCGTCCTTTTGAGAGAGCAAGCAATACTCTTGAAATTCTTGAACCTCAAATTAAAGCCGAAAATGACAATGCTTTAAAAATTGCAAATCAAATTCAAACATATGGTGTTTCAGGTTTATACGAATTGTACAACCCTCACACTACAATGTGGTATCAATGGCCTACAAACCCTGCACTTGAGGAAGCTGCAGAAAGTGTAAAGCATAAGGTTAATGATAGCTTTCCTTGTGAGGGGTGGGCTTTAGTTATAGGAAAGTTAGGCTTTAATGGAAATATTAAGCATCTTGAAGCTATTTTTCCTTTGGGTCAAGATACTACCGTAGAACAAGCAATGGTACTGGGAGCAACAACTGACTTAGATTGGTAATAAAAAGATACATATTTATTAAAATATACAAAAACAAGTGTCGCTAAAGAGTTACACATAGTTAATAGTATTTTTTCAAGGACATAATATTTCTGGGTTTGCCTCCTAACCGAAATATTCTTACGCATTTCTTACGTTTGTATTGGTTGTACTCTTTTATCGTATGTCCTTTACCAATTCCTTCTCCAGTATTCTTTGCGATATCTCACTATTATACCTTTGAATATTTCTTTTCTTCTGTCTGTTGTTCTTTAATTTTTTTAGTGCTATATTTACGTTCTGTGAATAATATTAATTAGTTTTTATTAACTATTTTTAGATAAAAAAGCAAAAAAATGTTAAAATAAACAAGTTATATGTTTAAAATAATATTATAAAATTAAAATATTAGGATAAATATATGAATTATTTAGGGTACGGGGGCATATCTTTTGGAACGGTGTTAGCGATAATTGTATCGTATAACGCAAATAAATCAATATTATGGGCAATAATTCACGGTCTTTGCGGTTGGTTTTATATAATATATTATGCATTATTTAAGCAATAATATTCCCAGGGCTTAGTAAATTGATTTGAACGCTGTAGCGCGTTTCCCACCGCCTTCATCTACAATAATAGGTTTCACTTCCTGCGCCATAGGGTACTAACTTAACTGAATATTTTTACTTGAATTACAATAATTACTTATTGAAAAACAATAAATAATTATTGACAAGTAGGTTATTTCATAATATATTTCTATGTAAGAATTATATAAGGTATATATATGAATAAAATTCAGAAAGTAAGTTATTGTGTTTCTTGGCTTCTTAACTCATTAATTATTACGATTCCAGGTTTTTTACTATTAAGTTGGATTTTTATAGATTCAGAAATCATGAAAAATTTAACTAATCGAGGTATTGTGGCGATTTCTTATTCTCATGACGGAAGCTATACAAACCTAAGTTTAATAAAATGGACAATATCCTCAAAATTTTTAGGGTTTGTTGCTTATATTTTCGGAGTATTACCGTTATTATTTAATTTATATTATTTAAAAAAAATTTTTATAAATTATTCGGTAGATGAAATATTTAATGTTTTAAATGCCAAATATTATAATAATATTGCGTGGATATTTTTCTTAAGTGCCATTTTAATAGAACCATTAAGTAACACGTTACTGACTTTTGCCGTGACTACATCTAATCCTGTGGGGCAACGCTATATTTCTCTGTCTTTTGGAACAACAAATTTACAAAATATCTTTTTTGGAATATTAGTTATCGTGATTTCGTGGGTAATGCTTGAGGCAAGCAAAATACAAACCGAATATAAATTTACTATTTAAAAAATATTTCAATGAGTATTGTTGTAAACCTAGATGTAATGCTTGCTAAAAGAAAAGTAAAATTGCAAGATTTAGCCGAAGCGGTGGGGATTACGGTTCAAAATTTATCGATTTTAAAAACCGGTAAAGCTAAAGCTATACGTTTTTCAACTCTTGAAAGTATTTGTCAGTATCTGAATTGTCAACCGGGAGATATTTTAGAATTTCAAGAAGCTGAATCGTAACGTTGTTTAAGATAGCCATTGCCTGCGTGGATCAAAAACGGTGTTACCTCCGTTATGGCTCACCGCTATAAGCGGCGTGGCAATCTAGGTTCTGTGAACAAAATTTAAATTAATCTATTTTAGTTCTTTTTTGCTGCAAATTATAAGATTTTTTTGAAATATGAATAACTATTCCTACAAAAATTTTATTAATTTTCGCTAAAAAATATCTTAAAATATAAATAACTTAAATTTTGTTCACAGAACCTAGAAATAATAAAAACTTCGTCATTACAATTTTTACTTTACTGGATTCCCGCTTCCGCGAGAATGACACGAGGTCTTTTTAAAAATTGTCCGGTACTATAAGCAGCTACTCGCAATGACGGTGAGAGTTGCAGATTGCCACGTCGACATAAAGGCCTCCTCGCAATGACGAGCGAAGGTATCCACATAACAATACATGCTCGCAATGACGAATTTGTTTTATAAGTTGTAAACAAGTGAGTTATTTTATTTGCTAGCATCTTTGTAAGCTCTTTTGCAGTATATATCTTTTTTTTCAAAAATATAATAAAGCCATTTAATATATAGTTTCATTTGTTCTTTTGGTATATTATAGCTAACATCTTATATATAAAAAAATCCATATGTTAGATTATACGGAAATTATGGGATATATTGCCGGTATATTAACTACGATTGCTTTTGTCCCCCAAGTAATTAAAACTTATCAATCTCGTTCTACTCAAAATATTTCATTATCTATGTATGTTTTATCTTTGTATCTACTCGATAGGTTGCATCTTTTCAACAGCTTTTTGCTATTAACTTACTTAAATGCGACAAAACCGTTGATTCTAGATGAGTGTGTGGATATAAATAAGGTTATAAAAATTATCTACCATAACCCATGGACACTTATACTATCACCAATCAAAGATAATCTCTAAAAGACTAGGTCATTATGCAAAAGCGCCTTTATCCAAATAATATAATAAAAAGTAATAAATCTTCTACAACTATTGTAAAATTATTCGCTATATTTGTTACTTTATTTATTTCTGCGAATGTTTTAGCTGATCGGTTTGACGATCCTATAGGAGATCCTATAGGATACAGATTATGTATATTGATAGGAACGCTTCAATATAATGTTACACGAATAATTGGTATGATTGCTATAACTGGTTTGGGGGTTTTATCACTTCAAGGAAGTTGTCATGGACAATCTCTTTAATGGTTGTAACAGGGATTATAATAACTTATCAAGCTCCTAATATAGTAAGTATGATATATGGTGAAAAGGTATCAAGACTTTGCACCACATATGGTTATATGAGAGGCGGTACATGGGATACGATTGGAGGTGAATTATGTAGGGTATTGAAATTATTTAGCAGTACTACTATGAGAGCAATTGCTCTTGTTGGTGTAATAGTTTTAGGAATTCAGGCTCTTAAAGGTACTTTGAGTTGGACAATAGCATTGATGAGTATATTAGGAATCATATTAATGTTTTCAGCCCCTGCTATATATATATTAGTATTGTTGGAAAAAATGATTACAAACTAAACTGTTACGGTAGTTAGGAAGGATAGTAAATTACAGAAATCAAGCTTTAATAGACTGCCAGTTGATTATTTCTTGGCATTACCTAAAAACTTGACAAAGCGATAAAATAATAATAAAAGTGAATCATGATGATATCCTTAAAAGTTAAAAATTTTATTCAGAATTTAGGTTGGCGTAGATAATCAGGTTTTGTCGCATGTGTAAATAAAGATACCACCAGGGGATGATGAGGATGTTTACATGACGCTTAAATTTACAAAACAAACAATTTATGAGTCGGATATTTTGAGCTTTGAAAAAAAGGATAAGCCGAAATTTCTAAACTAATAGAAGAGGCTATCTATAGGTGCTGTTTCAAGAATTGTGTAAATTTTAATAGGTTATATAAAAGAAAGAAAAGAATATAATTACAAGGAATAAATATGCTAAAAGCTAAATCGTTAAAAACTTGCAATCTCGCCATTACTTGCAATACTCAATATTAGAGAGAATGAAAAAATAGTACCAATAAAGCCAATTAGCTATTTAGATGTCAAGAGTTTATTGAGGTCATTAAGAGATATACCAGTAACTTTAGAAACAAAAGAAGGCTCAGAGCCAATAGAAAGCATATTCTTTGCTACTTCATATTTACCTTTCGCTTCTCCTTCGGCTATACCTTCAGCCTTACCTTCAGCTTTCCCTTCAGCTTTACCTCTGGCTTCGGCCTGAGCTTCATATTTCTTTAGGGTATTAGCTTCAATACGTAGCCATTTCAGATGGTCTTCGTATGCATCTCGCTCCTCATGTGTAAAGTTCATGACATCAAGAACATTTAAAGCCTTCTTTAAACTATCATTATCTAGCTCTTTAGGTAAGTTATCTTTATTTAGAAGCTCATGCCTCGTTAAGAAAGCAACCCAGATATCTAAAGAGTTTCTAACTTTCTTAAGTATCTCTGGTAGCTCTTCATTAGGATTACTTGCAAACTTATTAAGCTCAATAGTATGTAGTTCTAGATCTTTAAAATATCTAAGTCCACTATCCTTCTCTTTCACATGGAATACATTATGATACTTATTTGTCTCTGGTATAGAAGTAAAGTTAAGAATATGTATTCCTATAGCTTTGTTTAAAGCAGAGTAGTCTTGAGCGGCTTGTAATTGTTCAGTATATAATTTTGCCCAATAATATAAAGCTCTTTTGTCATAATCTGCTTCATCACTAATCTGTATTTCTATGTTAAATCTTTTGCCGTCAATACCCTTTGCTTTTATATCAAGTATAGAAAGCTTATCCGTTTTAAAGCTTTTTGCGTTGTATGGATTAAGTAACGTTACTTCCGCTACTTGATCTTCAGCTCCTACTATTGAATTAATAAGTGATATAAGTAAATCCTTATTTTCTTCGACGCCAAAAATCTTTTTGAATGCGAGGTCCACTCTAGGGCTGATTCTTTCCATATTTCTAACTAAAATAAAATGATTCTCTACGTTTATTAAACGCTACTATTTATCCAACTCATTATACTATAGAACTTTATAAATACCAATAAAGAAAAAATAGCACGAAAGAAGGTTTTGTCGCATCTTACACATTAGGTTGTGGTTGGCACGCGGACTAGTATCCCTTGGTTGATTAAGCAGCCATAAGAATCTTAAAGTTGTTAAAACTAGAGTTTTGTTTTGTAGTTCCTATAATTTGCCCTTTTTGAATCATCCTAATATTTTCAATCCCAGTTAAAGTATTTCTTGCAGAGCGGTAACTCTTAAAACCAAGCATAGGAGAAGCCCGTTTCTTAATAAATCTATGATCTTGCTCTACAATATTATTTAAGTATTTAACTGTATGAAGCCTCCATTGTTTATTCTTTGGTAAATTATCATTTATAGCTTTGGCGGCAGAGATATTACTACCACTCTTATCAGTATTAATGCTTTCAGGATTACCATTATGCTTAATGGCTTTACGAAAGAAAGCCATAGCTGCAGCCTTATCTCTATATTTCCTAAACAGGAAGTCTATAGTATAACCATTGGTATCTACTGCTCTATATAGATACATAGATTTACCATTTACTTTAATATAGGTTTCATCCATTCTCCATCGAGACCCTACTGGTTTCTTTCTTCTTCTCAACTGCTTATCTATTAAAGAGGTAAACCTTACTACCCATCTTTGCAGAGTAGCGTGATCTATTGATACACCTCTAATATTAGACATTTCTTCTAAATCTCTGTAACTTAACGCAAATCTACACTTCATGTAGACAAATAACATTATCGTTTCAGGAGAAGAGCAGAAACCCTTAAAATATTTACGTAATTTAGATGATATAGACAGGAGCATTTCTTATCTTTGTATCTACTCGATAGGTTGCATCTTTTCAACAGCTTTTTGCTATTAACTTACTTAAATGCGACAAAACCGTTCAGGTTTACTATTCGGTACTAATTCTATTAAATTTTTATCTGAGTCAGAAGAATCAGAAGGTGGGGTTATTACATTAATGTTAGCTCCATATTGTATTAATAATTTAATTATTTCTGTTTTTCCTCTAGTAGCTGCCCATTGAATAGGCGTCCAACCCGAACTTTTTAACTCTATTAAAGCACCGTATTGCAGAAGGAGTTCTGTTACTATTATCCGATGCTGATCTGTTATAATAGCGTCAGTAATTACTGTATGTAAAGTGACATCCCCAAGATTATTAGAAATATTAGGATTAGCTCCTTTCTCTAGTAAAAATTTAACTATATCATAAGAATGTATTGCATGCAGAATTTAGAAGAGTATTGCCGACGATGCCAGTACTCTTAATGTTAGGATCAATATTTTTTTGAGCAAAAGCCTTTTCAAGAAGAAGTTTAAGATTATCGGGATTCATATCTGATCTGTGTTGGTTAACTGCATCAAATAAAATATCTGCCGTAATAGGAGAAGATGAGGCTAGAATCTTTTCAATATTAATATTTTTTTAAGATGCTTACTATTCGTAACATTGTCTGAACCCGTATAGACATAGTTTAACCCTAATTTTGTACCTCTAAAACCTGCAAACATAATAATCTCTATTTTTTATACCATTAAGACTATGTTAATATATTAAATAATATGAATTTTCAAGGTAAATATAAATCACTTAAAAAAATCCATAAAATCTTTTGGTAAGTTATCAAAATCCTCTTTTATAATAACTTTACCTTCCCAATATCCAGGTTTACGTTTTTTAGTAATATTGCTCTGCTTAATAATTTTTCGTATTAGCGTAAATAGATAATTATACATTATAATAACTAACATTTCAATTTTCTTAAATTTTTTCAATTATATGTTGTCCTACTTTTAAAATATAAGTTAATAATTTAACTCTTATCTGTTGAAAACGCTTGACTCCAAAATATTCCTATAATATCCTGTAGTTTTCCATTAAATCCCAAAATAACCCAAATAATACCAATGAATATATTTTTATCGAAATATGTAAATAATATAGATAAAAAGGGTAGAGTGTCAGTGCCGGCAAATTACCGTTCGGTACTAGGAAAGGAAACATTTAACGGGGTGATTGTCTATCCGTCAATTAGGAATAATTGTATTGAAGCATGCGGTATTTCACATATCGAGAAGCTTAGGCGCATGATAGAGACATTAGATCCTTATTCGGAAGAGCGAAATGCGTTTGAAACTATAATATTCGGTGAAGCGGTGCAGCTTTCATTTGATGGAGAAGGAAGAGTTATCTTGCCGCCCTCTTTAATGCAACATGCAGCTATTGAAGAGCAGGCTTGTTTTGTCGGTAAGGGAGTAATTTTTGAAATTTGGCAGCCACAAAATTTTGCAAAATATTTAGTTCAAGCTAAAGAAATTGCTCAAAATAGTCGATTGACTTTAAAGAATATTTAATTATGTCTCAACCTCATATACCGGTAATGTTGCAGGAAGTTCTGCACAACCTAAAGCCAAAAGCCAGCGACTCTTATTTAGACTGTACTTTTGGGGCAGGGGGATATAGTAAAGCAATATTGGATTGTTGTGATTGTTATGTCACAGCTTTAGATCGTGATCCGAGCGTTAAGTTGCGAGCTACAGAATTTGCCGAAAACTATCCCGGTAAGTTTGAATTTATTGAAACAAATTTTGCCGGTAGCTTTGCTAAATTAGGTGAGAAAAAGTTTAACGGCGTGATATTGGATTTAGGTGTGTCTTCTATGCAATTAGATATAGCAGCTAGGGGGTTTTCATTTTCACATGACGGACCTTTAGATATGAGGATGAGCAACGAAGGCTTTAGCGCAGAGGATTTTGTTAATAACGTAGAGGAGCAGGAAATAGCTGATATTATTTATAAATATGGTGATGAGACTTTTTCGCGAAGAATTGCAAAGAGAATTGTTGAATATAGAAAAAACGAAAGAATCGATACCACGGCAAAATTAGCTTCAATAGTTCGTACTAGCATCGGTTTTAGAAAAGGTAAAATTGATTCGGCGACTAAAACTTTTCAGGCTATTCGTATTTATGTCAATAATGAACTGGGAGAGCTTGAAGAATTTCTAGCAAATGTGCGTAACATACTAGAGAAAAACGGGAGGTTAATAATTGTATCTTTTCATTCATTAGAAGACAGAATTGTTAAAAGTTTTTTTCGGGAAAATTCTGAAAAAATAGTAGCTAAGTCTAAATACGCCAAAAAATCGGATGAAATTATTGATCCGAGTAAATGGCTTAAAATTATTACCAATAAAGCGTTGCATCCTTCCGATAAGGAAATTTCCGTAAATCCACGTTCTAGATCGGCAAAGCTTAGAGTTGCCGAAAAGATACAAAATTTATGAGTATTAAAAAATTTCATTATTTAATATTGCTAGTAATAATTATTGCTATTTATAGTTTGTTTAGTATTAAGAATAAAGTTTCAACACTTGATTATCAGTTAAGTAGCGTATCCAAACAGATTAACGATGAAACTAACAATATACATTTATTGAAAGCAGAAAAGGCATATCTTATAGCTCCTTTAAGGCTTAAAAAATTGGCTAATGCCTATTTACAGTTAGATACTATTAAATCTTCGCAAATGATAAAAGACCCTTTAGCTTCGAATAATGAGCAATATGTAAAATTTAATCAAAATATTAATATTTCTACCGGCAGTAATAAATGGCGTTATAAAAAAACTGTTAATAATAAATATGTTCAAACTATTTCAAGTAGGGTGAAGCCGTGAAGTTTAGGTTTTTTTGGGTATTTTCGTGGAATATGGTTTGGAACAAATTTTCGATGTCATTCCCGCGAAGGCAGGAATCCAGAAAAAGCTTAAAACGAGTAGGATTATATCATAAATACTATTTATTTAAAAAATTTCTGGATTCTCACTTTCGTGGGAATGACATCACTGTAATATGAAACAAACTTTAGAAAAGTTAAAACTTGTTATTAAAAACCTTACTCACTGGAATGTTTGTAGCAAAAACACCAGAGTAAGATTAATAGTAGTTATGTGTAGTTTTGCTTTTCTCTTTTGCAGTTTATCGTATCGTTTAATAATAGTTGCTACAAATGGCTATGATAAAAATACGCAATACTCAAAACAACATAATAAATTTAGAAAAGAAATCGTTGATCGTAATGGTAATTTATTAGCGGTTAACTTGCCTTCATCCTCGTTATTTGCTAATCCTCAAATAATTATTGATCCTAAAGCATCAATAGACAGATTGGCAGAAATATTACCTGAAATTAATAAAACAAAATTACTTGCTGAACTTAAATCAAATAAAAGTTTTGTCTGGATAAAAAGAGATTTGTTACCTAGTCAGCAGGAAAAAATAACTGCTCTTGGATTGCTTGGTTTTGAATTTGAGGAAGAACAAAAACGAATTTATACTTTTTCTAATTTATTATCTCATATTGTTGGGTATGTAGGGCGAGATCTCACAGGCCTTAGCGGCTTAGAACTTGCTTATGATAAATTTCTGACCAATTCCGATCCGAATTTAAATAAAGCAGGGAATCAAAAAGAACCACTTCAATTATCTATTGATGTAAGGTTGCAAAATATCTTAAGTGAAGAAATCGATAAAACATTCAAACAGTTTAATGCCATAGGAGCTGTTGGGATTATTGCTAATCCAAATAATGGGGAGATTTTAGCGTTAGTAAACAAACCCGATTTTGATCCTCATTATCCTAATTTAGCCAAGCCAGAAGAGTTGTTCAATATAGCAAGCCTTGGCATTTATGAAATGGGTTCAGTCTTTAAATCATTAACGATGGCGGTTGGTTTTGATACTAATTCGATAACTATGAATGATGCTTATGATATAAGTTATATGAAAGTCGGGGGATTCCAACTTAAAGATTATACACCAAGGCAAGGGTGGCATAGCGTGCCTGAGATTTTTCTGCATTCTTCAAATATCGGCACAAGTCAAATTATGCTGGAAATCGGTAAAAAAGATTTTAAAGAATATTTAAAGAAATTAGGTTTGTTAGATCAGCTACAGATAGAGTTGCCAGAGCGAGGCACTCCCCTTTTCCCGTCTGAAAAAAGATGGAATGAGCTAACAAGTGTTACTATGTCTTATGGTTATAGTATTTCAATTAGTCCCTTGCATTTTGTCAAAGCAATGTTACCAGTGGTTAACGGTGGTACGTTATATGATCTTACATTGTTAAAGAGAAAAGAAAATAATCCAGTAGGAACTAGGGTTTTTAGTGAAAACACTTCTAACCAAATGAGAAAATTATTTAGATCGGTAGTAAAAAACGGTAACGGCAAAAGGGCAGAAGTAAAAGGCTATCTTGTTGGTGGTAAGACTGGTACGGCGGAAAAGCTTTCATCTAATGCTAGCGGTAAAAAGAAATATCTAAAAAATAGTAGAGCTTCCTCATTTTTAGGTATGCTGCCCGCATCTAACCCGCAATATGTTATTTTTATCAGGTTTGATGAACCGAAAGGTACTAAAGAAAGCTTTGGCTTTGCAACGGCAAGTTGGACAGCTGCTCCCACTGCTGGTCGTGTATTTGAGCGTATGATATCGCTATATGGTATAGAGCCGGTAGAACCGCAAAATGAAGAACTAACTCAGTAGTATGGTTTTTCAATCACTAGTAAAAATAAACTAACGTAATTATTGGATAAATTTTTGACGAACAATAAAATTTATCTTCTACTAGGTTTTGTGACCTATTATATTTTATTAAAGATAAATATTTATGAAAGTTGAGAAAGAAGATCTGGGTAAAGATACGAATCATACGCTTATTATCGAAGAACTTAACAAGTCTTATCTCAGCTACATTAAAAATAAAGAAGCAGTAATAGAGACCGGCACAATTGGTATAACCCTCGGAACCGTAGGATTAGCAACGTTGTTTGGATTTGGGTGGGTAGGAGTACCGTTAGTAATAGGTTCCATTTTGTTTGTTGGTCGTACTAAGGAAGCATATAAAAAAGAATTATTACAAGCACTTTCTATAGGTGAACTTGGTGACATTGAAGAAATCAAAAAATATTATAAACAGCTTCCTAAGGATTTAAGAGAAAAATGGACAAATGATTATGCTTTTTCTAAATTAGCCGACTATCTTAAAATGGAATTTTCAAAAAATGATGAAGCTCCTAATTTTACCTATCCAATATTAGACAATATAGAAGAGGGATGGGTGGATTTATCAGGAAAGGGTGAATAACGCTACCAAGATATTCCTAAACTAAGGTTATTTATACTGGACTAAATGCAATATAGCATACTCTCTTTCTAATAGCAGTGGCGTTGTTGTATAGATGATACCCCACGCGTTATGGCTCACCGCTGCAAGTGGTGCGGCAATCTAAAACTCTCTACTGTCATTGCGAGCGAAGCGAAGTAATCTAATTATTTTTCTTTTGAATTAGAATAACATAAACAATAAAACTAGTTGCTTAATTCTGAACTGCTAACGAATTTATAAATGGTGGGATCACTAAATATTTGTCGTAAAAATTCATTATTTAGTGTATGACTGGTTTTATAACCGGTGATTTTGCCTATAAAAGTAGAGCCACTAGTATACAAATCACCAAATAAATCTAAAAGTTTATGGCGGACAAATTCATCTTTGTGTCTAAGTCCTGTAGGGTTTAGAATAGTATTTTGCTCTTGATCAATACCTATAGCGTTATCAAGAGAAGCCCCTTGTGCGAGACCCTTGCTTTTTAAATAGTCTACATCTTGTATAAAACCGAAAGTTCGGGCGTCGGCAATATTTTTTTTAAAAGAGTTGTCTCCTGGCTCATTACCTGAAAAGATTAAATTTTGTCTACCGATAACTTTACTGGTAAAATCTATAGTTAAATCGATAGTCATATTAGAAGAAGGAGAGCAGAGTAATTCACAATCTTTATGAATTACCTTTATTTCTTTCAAAATTTTCAAATATTTTTTAGGAGTATGTTGTAGTTTTCTCCCTGCGCATTCAATCATAAAAACAAATGGCTTACTGCTCCCGTCCATTATAGGTACTTCAGGCCCATCAATTTCTATTATAGCATTATCAATCCCACATCCCCAGAGAGC
The DNA here is from genome assembly GCF_049278075.1 of Rickettsia endosymbiont of Halotydeus destructor. Classification (NCBI taxonomy): domain Bacteria; kingdom Pseudomonadati; phylum Pseudomonadota; class Alphaproteobacteria; order Rickettsiales; family Rickettsiaceae; genus Rickettsia; species Rickettsia endosymbiont of Halotydeus destructor. Next base: position 132,274 of record NZ_JAPNPB010000003.1, on the reverse strand, counting down.
AGCCATTAAATGCTCAATCGTTGAAACATACACACCGTGGGAATTTTTTATACTGGTAGATAATTGTGTATCAAAAACATTTAAATAGTTACTTTCGATATAATTGGTTTCCTCGGTTAATATATCGGTTCTAACAAATACAATGCCGGTGTCTTCTTTTGCAGGCTTTAAGGTCAGTTGAGCAATTTTACCCGAATGAACACCTATACCGTAGCAGCTAACCGGCTTTTGTATGGATATTTGCATTTATTTTATATTATTTAAAATAATATAAATATATTAATGGTTAAGGCTAAGCCATACAAGTTATATTATGTTACGAAATATTACACTACAAAACCAAATAATTCTTTTACTTCTGTAACCGTTTTTACTGCTCTATTCCTTGCTTTATCTGCTCCGCTATGTAATAGGCTTAATAAATAATCTTGATTATTTATTAAATCTAAATATTTGTTATGGATCGGTTGTAGTTTAGAGATAATAATTTCCACTAAATCTTCCTTAAATTCAACAAAGCCTTTATTTTGATAATTTAGGGTTATTGCCTCAATATTAATTTCGGATAAACTAGCATAAATATCAATTAAGTTACTAATTTCAGGACGATTTTCTTTATCATAGCTAATTTCGGTTAAATGATCGGTTTTAGCTTTTTTTATTTTTTGATAAATAAGATCGGCGTCATCTTTTAAATTAATCCGGGAAAAATCGGAAATATCAGACTTGCTCATTTTTTTACGACCATCTTTCAGGCTCATTATTCTAGCCGCAGCTCCCCCAATTAATGGCTCCGGTACTTTCAAAACTTCCTTATTAAATTTTCGATTAATTACACCAGCTATATCTCTCGTTAATTCTAAATGCTGTTTTTGATCTTCACCTACCGGTACTAAATCAGATTGGTATAATAATATATCAGCTGCCATAAGTACTGGATAAGAAAATAGCCCAAGACAAGCTTTTTCCTGATTTTTGCCGGCTTTATCCTTAAATTGCGTCATACGTTTAAGCCAGCCAAGAGGTGTAACACAGTTTAATATCCAGGCAAGTTCGCTATGCTCTTTGACCATGCTCTGGGCAAATATAGTAACCTTATCGGGAGAAAGACCGGCAGCTAGATAAATAGCCAAGGTTTGCATAATCGAGTTTTTAAGTTCTTCAGGAGTTCGATCAACAGTAATGGCATGCAAATCGGCTAAAAAGAAAAAACAGTTATATTCTTCCTGCATTTTAACCCAGTTTTTAATGGCACCCAGGTAATTACCGAGATGTAAAGAACCAGTAGCTTGAACGCCAGAAAGGATAGTTTTTTTCATTTAGTACCTTATTTATTTTGTTCCTAATAAATTTATGCTATATATCTTAATACTTTGCGAAATATGAGTAGGTATTGTTGTGTGGATAGGTTAAGCATGTTCGATGTCATTCCCGCAAAAGCGGGAATCCAGACTTTAACTTTGTCATGCTGAACTTGTTTGCCGCATCTTTTGTAGTATATCCTGAAATAAATTCAGGATGACTATAAATTTTTCTGGATTCCCGCCTTCGCGGGAATGACAAGACCTACATACCGACAGTATATTATACTTTATCAATAATTTTAATTAATTTATTATTTATGTTTTGGCGTTTAAGAATCTTACTATTTTATGGCTTACTTTCCATATTTACTTTTATTTTTTTTGTTATATGTTACATACCCGTAACGTTTTTCAATGTCAACTATCAAATAAGATATAAAATCGGTGTTATCTTTTCTTACGCTTTCATTTGGTTAGCAAGACTTTGTTGCGGGCTTAAATACCAAGTTGAGGGACTCGAAAAACTTCCTAAAGTTCCTTCCATAGTTGTATCCAATCATCAATCATTTTGGGATCAGATATTTATGCAACTCATTATTCCAGAGCATTCATGGGTATTAAAACGTGAGTTATTTAATATTCCCTTGCTTGGATGGGGGCTTAGAATGGTTAACCCTATTGCAGTAGATCGCAACGTTAATATTTCGGTTACTCAAATTTTAAGAGAAGGGCAAGAAAAAATAAATCAGGGATTATGGTTAATTATCTTTCCTGAATCAACTAGAGTACCACCAGAAAGAACAGTAAAATTTAAACCAAGTGCCGTAAAACTAGCTTCCCTGTCAAAAGTACCGATTGTTATGATGGCGCATAATGCAGGGCTTTTCTGGCCTAAAGGTTTCTGGTTTAAAAAACCCGGAACGATTCAGGTAAAAATTATTGGCGTTATAAGTGCAGAAGAGGTAGAGCATTCAGAGGTACGAGAGCTTAACGAGAAAATAGAAGGAATAATTAATGAGGAGAAACAAAAGTTATTAAATTAATATCATTTTGATAGATTAATTTTTAATTATAGTTATCATTAAGTTACAGAGATAAAAAATATTTGAAGAGGTATTTATGAAAAATGGTACACAATTAAAGTTAATTGCAGTTATTGATAGTTTGCATATGATGCTTTACGATGCTCAAGGAATAAAAATTACCGGTAAACCTGAAGAAATATCGTTAATGTCGGAAGAACATCACCATCATAGAGAAAAAAGCCAAAGTCATTATCAAAATAAATCCACTCCGGGTTCTTTGTTTGAACCGCATACCTCTCTTAAAGATATAGAGCATAAGGAAGCAGCGAGAAGCGCTGCAAAGCATTTAGATAAAATAATGCAAATTCCGCATAAATATAAAGAATTAATTATTGTTGCTGAGCCGCAAATGCTAGGGTGCGTAAGGCAAGAGTTAAATAATAATTTAAAGAAGATGATAACAAAAGAAGTGGCTAAGGATTTAGTTCATCATAAAGCGGAAGCAATTGAGCGAGCAGTGTTTTCTTAAACTACTCTTGTCATTTTGTGGTTTGACCAGCGTTGTTGCATGGAGCAGTAAAAGCATTGTTGATGTCATTCACGCAAGGTATTGTTGCGTGGATACTTTAAACGTCCTCAGTGTCATTCCCTCGAAAGAGGGAATCTACTTAACAATATAACAAAAGTTAGATACCAGCTTTCGCTGGTATGACACCAAAATTCGATCCACGCGAGAATGACATAATTGATATTCACCCTAATAACAGAGGAGTAGTTTATGCAAAATGATATACAAAAAATATGTGTTATCGGTTCAGGAGTTATGGGGGCAGGGATTGCTGCTTTAATTGCTAATGCTTCTCATAAAGTTGTTTTGCTAGACATTGCTAGCAAAGATTCAGACGATAAAAATAAAATCGTTAAAAATGCGATAGAAAATTTGCATAAACAAAAGCCTCCTGCTTTGTCTTTTCCCGATAAAGCAAATCTTATTACTATCGGTAATTTAGAGGATGATCTAAATTTAATTAAGGATTGTGATTTAGTCATTGAAGTAATTATTGAGAAGCTGGAAATCAAACATCAATTATATGATAAAATTACTCCCTATTTAAAGAATAACGCAATTATCGCCTCTAATACTTCGACGCTGCCGTTAAAAAGACTGAAAGAAAATTTGAGTAGCGAACTTAAATCCCGCTTTGTTATTACACATTTTTTCAATCCACCAAGATATATGGAGTTACTCGAATTAATTACGGATCATGAAGTAGTGCCGAAAATAATTAATCAGGTTTCCGAATTTCTAACCAGGATTCTTGGTAAGACAATAGTAAAATGTAACGATACTCCGGGGTTTATTGCTAACAGAATCGGGTGCTTTTTACTTGAGCTAGTAGTTCGTAAAGCCATAAAAGCAAATTTAGATCCGGTAATTATTGATAAAATATTTACTACTCAATTTGGCTTACCGGGTACCGGAATTTTTGGCTTATATGATTTAATAGGCCATGACGTAATGAAATTAATATCCGGTTCGTTACTTGCTAGCCTGCCGGAAAATGATTATTACCACAAAATATATTTAAATACTCCGATTCTTGACAGGATGATTGAAAATAAATTAATCGGTCGTAAGGGAGGAGGAGGGTTTTATCGCTTATCCTTAATAGAGGGAAAAAAGATAAAAGAAGTTATAAATTTAACTGATTTATCTTATAAACCAGTGCAGAAAGTAGCAAATGAATTTGCTGATGTTAATGAGCTTTTAACAAGCGAATCTATTTATAGAAAGTTTTTTGCTGAAGTTATAACAGAATTTTATGTCTATTTGACAAGTTTAATTCCTGAAGTTACAAGCAATATTTATGATATTGATTTAGCCATGAAACTTGGTTATAGCTGGAAATTTGGACCTTTTGAATTATTAACATTTCATATAAAGGAAGGTTGGGAATGGTTAACCAGTCAAGCTAATATAATGAGATTGCCGTTACCTGATTATTTAGTAAAGGCCGAATATAAAAATATTGATAAAGAAAAATTTAGCTTAAGAAAAGATATAGTAAAAATAAGCGAAATAGTAGCGGAGAATGATTCGGCTAAGTTATTACTTTATCAAAATCAGTTAGTTTTTGTTATCAATACTAAAATGAACTGCTTAAATAAAGAGGTATTTTATTTACTACAAAAAGCCATTGAAATAGCTGAGAATAAGGAGCAAAATCTTTATATTTGGCCGCAAGGCAATAATTTTTCTGCTGGCGCTGATTTAAAGTTAATCCTTTCCCATATAGAAAATCAGGATTTTCAAGGCTTAGAAGAGTTTTTAAAGCTGGGTCAGCAAACTATGCTAAAGTTAAAATACTCATCGGTGCATGTTATTAGTTGTGCATTTGGTATAGCGCTTGGAGGAGGGTGTGAGTTGTTACTACATTCAAGTTTTGTCGTTGCTAATCAAGAATTAAATGCTGGCCTTGTTGAGGTTTCGGTCGGTCTAATACCTGGATGGGGCGGTGTTACCGAGATGCTTTTAAGAAGCGAAGGCGATAAAGATAAACTAGTTAAGAATATTAAAAATATTTTGACTTCAAATAAATCAAGTTCTGCCGATTATTTTGCTGCTGATTATAATATTACTCATTTACAAATAAACATGAATAAGAATTATATTTTAGACGAGGCATTGCAATTACAATTACCTAAAAAAATTATACTTTCTGCCGGCAAAATAACTCTGCCAAAGATAGCTTTAGCGAATGAGTTAGATACTTCAAAATATAATGACATACAAAATAAAATATTATCCAGGCTACAGGATTTTATAAATAATCATTCAGAGATAAACGAAGAAGAAGTATTATCGTTTGAGCGAGAAATATTTTTAGAATTAGCTAAAGACCCTAAGGTTATAGATAAGTTAAGGTCGGTGTGAAGTTATTGAGTCTCAAACGTCATTGCGAGTGACTAAAAGGAGCGCGGCAATCTAACATGCCATGTCGTCATTGCGAGGAGCCGCTAGGCGACGTGGCAATCTAAGGAGAAATAGTTGAACAATTGCTTCGCTCTGTTCGCAATGACAAGTATAGCCTTAGATTGCCGCGTCGAAACTGCGTTTCTCCTCGCAATGACGGTAAAAATAGTCCTCTTAGTGCTACATCTAATTACTGCTATAATATACCAAAATAAATCTGGTATGTTTATGATTACTTTACTTGCAGCAATAACAGGCTTTGTTAGCTCTCTATTACCTGAGATTGTCAAACTATTTAAAGATTTTCACGATAAAAAGCATGAGTTACATATTTTAGATCGACAAATTGAAAATAATAAACTTAATCACTCTAAAACTTTTACGGAGCTAAATATATCTAAAGAAATGCTAGAGCAATCTTCTCTTTATGCGACTTACTACTCGGGTATTAGATGGATAGACGCCTTAAACAGTTCAGTGCGGCCAGTGCTAGCTTACAGCTTTTTTGCTATGTATGCGGGAATGAAATATATTCAATATAAAGCCATAAAAAATACGGCTATTTTAGTAGAATATTTGGATGTTTTATGGAGTATAGAAGATCAAATTATTTTCACGGGAATGACATCGAGCACCTAACACCTCTTTAACTAACGGAATCGTTACCTTACGTTTGGAGATTAGAGCAAAGTTGTTAATTTGCTCTAATCTTTCCATAATCTCTTTATGTTGTCTAGGTAAATTTACTAGTAAAAAATCTGCAACATTCTCGGCTACTGTTATAGAAGAAGTAGAGAAATGTTTAAAAATCAATATTTTCATTAATTCATCATCCGGCGGCTCTATTTCAATAGTTAATACGGATTTTATTCTTGAAGATAAATCAGGTAATATAAAATTTTTATTTATATTAGAAATAGTAAGTAATAAATATTTTTGTCGTTCATTAATTAAATTAAATAAATGCAGTAAAATTACCTCTTGCCAATTTTCAATATCTTCAATAATGAAACTATCATATTTAGCTAAAATTTCTTCATCAAAAAAAATATCTTGAATAATAAAAGCGTTGGTTAAATTTTGCCATATTTTCGTAAGATATGTTTTACCTGAAGAAGGCGGTCCTTTAATTAACAACGTAAATTTATAAGGGTTCACTCCCCAGTCTGTTTGTCGGTTTTTTAACTTATCGTACGCTAATCGGTTAGACTGTGAGACAATAAACTCATCGGGATGATATTTTGTATTATGAGAGAAAGGAAATATAAGTTGTTGCATCAGTCAAATATCTTAAAAAGAGCTTGAATTGGTGTCATTCCTGCAAGATAGGTTTAGTCGTTCCCGTGAAAACGGGGCCTTGTTGCACGGCTCAATAAAAGTGGCAATATGTCATTCCTGCGAAAGCAGGAATCCAGAGAATATTTAAGCAAATTATATAGCAAATTTTTATATAATTTTGTTTATTTTAAGTATTTTTTCTGGATTCCTGCTTTCGCAGGAATGACATCAAAAAATCGAGTCATGCAACAACGCCTAAAAACGGGAATGACATTCCTAAATTTTATCCTGATGATAAAATTTACTAGCTTTGTAAAGGTCAAGTATATTGAGAAGTAGAATTTTGGTAATACCAGCAATCGGAATAGCAAAAAATATGCCGACAAAGCCAAATAAACTTCCGCAAGCCAAAATTGAGAACATTATCCAAACTGGATGAAGTCCTATTTTATCCCCAATAATTTTAGGCGTTAAAATATATGATTCGCTAATATTCCCGATAAGATAAATCATTACTATATATAATAATTTTATTTTCATACCGAAGGTTAAATAGCCGACAAGTAGAGCTAAAGAAAAAGATATAAAAGTTCCAATAAACGGAATAATGACCAGAAAACCACTTAAAATCCCGAGTAAAAGCGCTAAATCTATACCTACTATGGATAATGAAATACTATAAAAAACTGATAATAATAAGCAGATATTTAATTGACCCCTTATATAAGCCGATAGTAAATTATCAATGGAAAATAACATTTCTGTTATTTTCTTTTTGCTTTGTAGCGGCAATAATAATCTCATATTTGCTATAATTTTTGGCCAATCTCGTAAGAAATAAAATAATATTATAGGTATTAATAAAAATAATACAAATATATTGATTGTAACTATAGTATAATGCCAAAAATTATTAGCAACGCTGCTTAATATAGTGAATGTATTATTTATAAAACTACTTAGCGACCCTTTAATTTTATTTGCAATATTCGGCTCTATTGAATAAATTTTTGCAGAAATATGAGGCATTATTTCTGCCTGAAAATAATCTTTATATTTAGGTATGGCATTAATAAAAATAGAAATTTGTTGATAAATTATCGGTAATAATATAGTAAGCGCTATAAAAAATACACTTAGGAAAACCAGAAATACTATGGAAGCCGCTATATTTCTTGGTATCCGGAACCGTGAAGCAATAAAATCAATTGCTGGCTGTAATAAATAAGCAAGTATAAAAGTAATAAAGAAAGGCTTTATAACAGTGGAAATTGATGCTAAAGCGGTTATAATAAACCCCAGCAAAAGAAACCAAAATATAGCTGTTTTATTCAAAATATTTCTCTTTTTTGATGAGGTTATATTCTTATACTGTGGATAACGGGATCGTCATTGCGAAGCCCCGAAGGGGCTGCAGCAATCTGGGCTTTGTCATGCTGAATTTATTTCAGTATCTCTTGCAAAAAGATCCTGAAATAAATTCAGGATGACTATTTTCTAGATTACCACGTCGTTGCTATCGCAACTCCTCGCAATGACGGTTGGGGGCACGCAACAATGTCGTTCGCAATGACAATGCGAGTAACATCCCTCTCTCCCAAATAACACTACTACCTAGCCACCTGCACGGTTGCCGGGCGTAATAGCCGGTCTTTAATCTTATAGCCCACCTGCATTATGGCAATTATACTTCCGCTCTCATATTCATCACTATCGATTTGTGAAATTGCATTATGAATATTATGGTCAAACCGTTCACCTATTATCGGCTCTATTAACTCTATATTATGTTTTTTAAATATTTTTGCAAGCTCTAGTGTAGTCATTTCTACGCCTGAGATAACACCGGTGACAATATTAGCTGCTTCTCCTTCAAGATTTTGTGGTTTATATTCTAGCGCTCTTGATAAATTATCACTAACGGCCAGAATATCCCTGGCAAAAGAAACTATGGAATAATCGCGTGCTTCATCACGAGATTTTTCTAAACGCTTTCTGGTATTTTCAGCCTCTGCTATGCTTCTAAGTAATTTATCTTGCAATATTGTGATTTGGTTTTTTAAATTAATTGCTTCTTCCGATTCAGATTGTAAGTTTTCTTCCTGTATTATTTCTTCCATAGCGTTATTTGTTTCTTCTTCATTTTTTTCTTTACTGTTGTTATCCATTTTATTATCTAATTTATTAAAGATTAATGTTAAATAATATAATGAAAAACTTAAATTTTTCAAGTATACTCTGCTGATTTTAAAAATTGCTTTTTCATTTTATCAGCGGGTCCTGTGTGCATATACCAAAAGTATGCTGCGCGCAGTCGCCCCTCAAAATTCAATCCTTAAAATTATTTGAGCATATACTAATCATTTTTCAAGAATTATTACAGAACAAATTACAATTATGAGACCATCAGGCAGAAAAAATAACCAAATACGTCAAGTATCGATAGAATTATCTCCTCTTACTAATGCGGAGGGTTCTTGTTTAATTAAAATAGGCAATACTCACGTTATGTGTAGTGCAAGTTATGAGACAAACATACCGCCATTCTTACGTGGGCAAGGGCAGGGCTGGGTTACTGCGGAATACGGTATGTTGCCGGCTTCTACCAATCAACGTATTAAAAGAGAAGCGGCGCAAGGCAAGCAAGGTGGCAGGACGCAGGAAATTCAAAGATTGATAGGCAGGTCGATGCGCTCGATAATTAACCTTAAAGCTCTCGGAGAGCGGCAAATTATTATTGATTGTGATGTAATAAACGCTGATGGTGGTACCAGAACGGCTGCCATTACCGGTAGTTATATAGCACTTCATTTAGCCGTTCGTTCATTAATGAAAAGGAAAGCATTAAAAGCTAATCCACTAACTACGCAAATTGCCGCTATTTCTTGCGGTATATATAAAGGTGAGCCGGTAGTTGATTTGGATTATTTAGAAGATAGTAATGCCGAAGTGGATGCAAATTTTGTTTTCGCAGGTGACGGAAATTTAATTGAAGTGCAAAGTACGGCTGAACAAAAACCATTTTCTGAAGAGCAGTTTTTAGCGATGCTAAAACTAGCAAGGGCAGCAAGTACTGAATTGTTTGAATTGCAGAATCAAGTGTTGTTGGAAGGATAAATATTACTCTGTCATTCTGTGATTTGTTATACCGTGACTTGATCACGGTATCCATTCCTTTTATTAAAGTTTTTTCTGGATACCTCAGGTACAAGCCACGGTATGACAATGTACTTGTGATAACCATAATACGATAATTACAATCCACGCAACAGTACCATCACAAAATGACAAAATTTTTCTTATTCCGCCGCTTCTTCTTCTGCTTCCCCTAAAAATACAACTTTTGATGCTTCTTCTAAAAATACAGCTTTTGATAACTCATATTGATTACCAAATATTATATCTTTACCTTCTTTAAAGACTATATTTGGGTTAAAGTTTTCCTCTATACTACCAGAAATCGTAATTGTACCAGCTGTGCATGCAGGCATGGTATTAGCTTCAGCAAATGACAATACATCAACATTCACTGCATTTACAGAAGCTATATCAGCACTAGCTCCATCAAAACTCATATCATTATTGACATTTTTAGACATACATATCTCCTTAAATGATTTAAATTTTCTTAATATAAAAATACTTATTAAGTATCCTCGAGTAAAAATACAAAAAACATTTGATATTGCAATTTAAATTTTTTTACTGAAGATTTCATTTAGTTCTTTATTCAACTATAAATTGCATTATAATAGCGTATTTTTTAATTTATACGGCTTATAATGTTAAATCTACCTAAATATTTTATTTCGATTTTTCTCTTTATTATTTTAAGTACTAATAAAGCTGATGCTTCTGCATGGTTACTAGAACAAGGGCGATATCGATATGGTATAAATATTAATAATGTTGATAAATCTTCAAAAAAGGAGAAAAAACAACGAGAGATTTTTGCTCGAGAGATAAAGGAAGAAATCGAGCAACTAGAGGTGCATGCGGGGCAATTAAAGTCTAATTCACCTGATTATAAAAAAATATTAAAACGAATAAAGAAACTACGGCAAGCGCTCGGACGATTGCCGCCATATCAAGAGGAATGGTTTACTAGCGGCGCTATTGAATACGGCATTACCGATAATCAAAATTTCGGCGTCCATTTTCTATTTAAAAAAGAGAAATTTAACGGCAAAAAAACTTTTAACGAGGAAGCAGCTTTATTTTATAAGCTCAAATTATTCCAAAAAAATAATTTTGTCTTATCGTTGCAACCTAAGATATTTGTTAGTAAAAATAAAAACTGCAAAGAAGAATTTTTTGCTGAAATCTCATTATTATCTGGCATATCGGAAAAAATTTATTCCGCTACCGTGTTTAATCAAAATACTTTTAGTATAGGTCACTATATAAATTATATTGGCTATAAAAAAATATATATTAATACCTCAACTACTGAAGGAATTAAATTTGCAAACGGTTTTATGCTAGTTAACTTTACTAAATATCATACTCGTCAGGATTACGGTTATATTTATACTGAAACTGTTTATGAGCAACTTTCAGTTGCAAAAATAATAAAACTTGATAATGTAGGGAAAAATTTTTTAACGACCCAACTTGGTTATTTTTGGGATCAAAGTCTATCAAATAAAAAATATAAAATATCGGGTATAACATTTTCCTTATGGTTAGATATATAAATGAAGAAAATATTTTAAATGCAGTTAAGGATAAAGAATTATTAGATGAACTGCAAATTACTAATTTAAAATTGATTCAGGCAAAAACAAAAGAAAATTTTATTAAAATTATTATTCAGCAAGAAGTGATAGATAACGAATTAATGATAGATATTTTGCAGGAAAATTTGTCTTTCCGTGGCCCCGCCACGAAATTCAGTCTTTTTAGCAATACTTTTCTGGACACCGTGGTTAAACCAGGAGGTGACATTTCCAACTCTTTACTTATAAGAAATATAAACGGCAAAATTTACGATTATTCTCGTTTTAAAGAATATATAATAAAAGGGTATTTTGTCTATGAAGGCCAACAAAATAATAAGATTATTGCAATAAACGATCTTAGAAATTTATTTTTATTAGCAAGCACTAAGAACTCTATACGCTTAATTAAAAAATTAGATTTTTATAAGATTCTAGAGAAAAATTTTGCACATCTTAATATTATTAAGTCAAAATATTTCCTGGAATTCACGAGTGATACAATCATTGCCAAAAATATTAACTATAGTCATAAAATAATATTTTTCCTTACTGTGTTTTTTATAATACTTATATATTTTCCTTTACTATTTCATATTACCAATAATGCCGGCTATTTTTTACAAAATTTTTTGAAAATATTATTATTCTCTCGTGCTGTATTCTCTTATAACACCAGAAGCGAGGAGCGAAGCCTATATATAATAGGTGAGTCGATGAGCAAAAAGTTTCCAATCTATACCATTTTAATACCTTTATATAAAGAAACAGGTAAATTAAAATCGATACTTAAAAATGTTGCGCTTCTTAATTATCCTAAAAATAAACTGGATGTTAAACTTATTATTGAAGCCGATGATTATTTAATGATCAGGGAAATCGGCGTTTATAACTTACCTTCATATATCCACATATTACAAGTACCAATCTCTTTGCCGAAAACCAAACCGAAAGCATTAAATTATGCTTTGCAGTATTCTCGAGGAAAATATTTAGTTGTATATGATGCGGAAGATATGCCTGATCCTAATCAGTTAATTGCAGCGTTAAAAGCATTTGAAATCTTACCGCCGGAATATGCCTGTCTGCAGGCTAAACTTAATTTTTATAATAAAGACGAGAATCTACTGACTAAGATGTTTAGCATCGAATATAGTTTATGGTTTGAATATATTTTAAAAGGACTAAGCTTATTAGATTTACCGGTAACGCTCGGCGGCACCAGCAACCATTTCAAAACAGATATCTTATATGATATAGGTGGATGGGATGCCTATAACGTTACGGAAGATGCCGAACTTGGGATAAGGCTGTACTCACGAGGCTATAAGGTATATATGATTGATTCATATACTTTAGAAGAATCACCTATTGGTATTGGAAACTGGTTAAATCAACGATCTCGCTGGATTAAAGGTTTTTTACAAACTTTTTTTATTTTTAAAGCACAAAGAGACAAATATAAAAAATTTAATTTAAAACAAATATTTACTATTTATATTTTTATTGGTTTATCTTCTTATAGTTTCTGGTGCTTACCTTTTATAATATTTACTATTATAATAAATGAAAATCCTATCATTAATTATTTATGGTTAATCAACGGGTTTTTCGCTTTCTCGTATTTATATATTAGTGCTTGCTATATAATAATGACTTATAGAAAGAGGGCAAAATTACGGTTTCTTGATATTATAGCTTTAATTCTCTGGCCTAGTTATTTTATATTACACACGATAGCGTCCTATAAAGCCTTCTGGGAAATTATTTTTCAGCCGTTTAAATGGAATAAAACCAAACACGGCGTTAGTATGCAAAATTTTGATTAAATAACAAATTATTTAGTAATTACCTCTTGAACTATAGGAAATAACTTATATATACAAGATACATTTAAAATATTAAATTTGGAGGTTAGAAATGTCTTTTAAACCGTTATATGACAGAATTGCCATAAAAGCGATTCAACAAGAAGAAAAAACGCTTGGTGGAATTATTATCCCCGATACTGCAAAAGAAAAACCTATGCAAGGAGAAGTAGTTGCTGTAGGCAAGGGCACTAGAGGAGAAAATGGTGAATTTCATTCTTTAGAACTAAAAGTAGGAGATAAAGTTTTGTATGGTAAATGGGCTGGTACTGAAGTTAAAGTAAATGGCGAAGAATTAATCATCATGAAAGAAAGCGATGTTATGGGCATTATTAATATGTGAGGAAATCCTGCCTCCAACGTCATTGCGAGGAGTTGCATTGGCATCGACGTGGCAATCTAAAAGACTCTCACTGTTATTGCGAGCGAAGCGAAGCAATCCAACTAATTTCATAAAGATTGCCGCGTCGGCATAAATGCCTCCTCGCAATGACGATGTCTTTTGCAATGATTTCGATCTACGAGGCAATATCTCACAAGAATGCCCGATGAAACTAATAATAATTTATTTAAGGAGAATTCAATATGGAAGCAAAAATAATTAAACATGGTTCAAAAGCACGTGAACAATTGTTAGAAGGCATCGATATCTTAGCTGATGCAGTAAAAGTAACTTTAGGTCCAAAAGGTAGAAACGTACTTATTGAGCAATCATTCGGTGCACCGAAAATTACCAAAGACGGTGTTACGGTAGCAAAATCAATTGAAATAAAAGATAAAATTAAAAATGCTGGTGCTCGTTTAGTTAGGTCTGTTGCGACTAAAACAGCTGAAACAGCCGGGGACGGTACTACTACTGCAACTGTTTTAGCAAGAGCTTTAGCTAGAGAAGGTAATAAGTTAGTCGCGGCAGGATATAATCCGATGGATTTAAAACGCGGTATGGATCTAGCAGTAAATGCCGTAGTAGAAGAAATTAGAAAATCTAGTAAAAAAATTAGTAGTCAAGAAGAAATTGCGCAAGTAGGAACTATTTCATCAAACGGCGATAAAGAAATCGGCGAAAAAATTGCTAAAGCAATGGAAGAAGTAGGAAAAGAAGGAGTAATTACTGTTGAAGAAGCTAAAAACTTTAGTTTTGATGTCGAAGTAGTTAAAGGAATGATGTTTGATAGAGGTTATTTATCACCGTATTTTGTAACTAATTCTGAAAAAATGGTAGCAGAACTTGAAAATCCTTACATCTTGTTATTTGAAAAAAAATTGTCAAGTTTACAAGCGATGTTACCAATACTTGAAGCAGTACATCAATCAGCTCGTCCTTTACTTATAATTGCTGAAGACGTAGAAGGTGAAGCATTAGCAACTTTAGTTGTTAATAAATTACGCGGTGGTTTAAAAGTTGCAGCAGTAAAAGCTCCAGGGTTTGGTGATAGAAGAAAAGCTATGATGGAAGATATCGCTGTTTTAACTAAAGGTGAGTTAATAACCGACGATCTGGGGATGAAACTTGAAAATGTCAGTATTCAAATGCTTGGTACAGCTAAGAAAGTTACTATCTCTAAAGAAAATACCGTTATCGTTGATGGAGCAGGGAGCAAAGAAGATATTGAAATAAAAGCTTCTCAAATTCGTAAACAAATTAGCGAATCTACTTCTGATTACGATAAAGAAAAACTGCAAGAACGTTTAGCTAAACTTTCAGGCGGTGTTGCCGTGTTAAAAGTCGGCGGTGCTACCGAAGTTGAAGTAAAAGAGCGTAAAGATCGTGTTGAGGATGCGCTTCATGCGACCAGAGCAGCAGTAGAAGAAGGTGTTGTTGCCGGCGGCGGTGTTACTCTATTACATGCAGCAGAAGTTTTAAAAGCATTAAAAGGAGCTAATCATGACCAGCAAGCAGGTATAGAGTTAGTAACGAAAGCTTTGCAAGATCCGGTAAGACAAATTGCGGAAAATGCTGGTGAAAATGGCGGCGTCGTAGTCGGCAAACTTTTAGAAAGTAAGGACAAAAACTTTGGTTTTAATGCGCAAGATATGACTTATGTTGACATGATTAAAGCGGGAATAATCGACCCAGCAAAAGTAGTGCGTACAGCTTTGCAAGATGCTGCTTCCGTTGCTTCATTAATTATTACTACCGAAACGTTAATTGTTGATGAACCTGCTGAGAAAGAAAATTCAGCACCACGTGGTCCTGGTGGTATGGGCGGCATGGGAGGAATGGGCGGAATGGATTTCTAACCAATTTATGTCATTCCTAGCTCAGCATTGTTGCGTGGATACCTCAAACGTTATTGCAAGCGACTGAAAACCTTGTTGCGTAGATCGAATTTTTGGTGTCATACCAGCGAAAGCTGGTATCTAACTTTTGTTATATTGTTAAGTAGATTCCCTCTTTCGAGGGAAGGACACCGAGGGCGTTTAGGGTATCCACGCAACAACGTCTTCCCGCGGAAACGGGAATCCAGAAAGTTATTTAAAAAAGGACTGGATACCGTGGTTAAGCCACGGTATGGCAAGAGTAATAGCATCGTAATTACAAAACAATGACAGTAACCGATATAAAATATAACCTAGCTGCTGCTTACCAAATAATGGCATATTTGGCTATGGATGATCATACTTATACTCACTTATCTGCCAGACCTTTAAATTCTGATTTTTATTATATTTATCCCTTTGGATTAAGGTTTGAAGAAGTAACTCCGAACAACTTACTTAAAGTTAATTTAGATGGAGAAGTTTTAGAAGGAAACGAGTATCAGTATAATAAAACTGGTTATTTTATTCACGGTGACATATATAAAGTACGGCCTGATATTTCTTCCATATTTCATTTTCATACTCCCGCAAATGTTGCCGTTTCATCAATGAAATGCGGGCTATTACCTATTAGTCAGTGGGCATTACATTTTTACGAAAAAGTCTCATATCATAATTATGATTCGTTAGTGCTTAATAATAATCAAAGTACGGCGCTGGTCAATGACCTCGGGCAAAATTATGTAATGTTTTTATGCAATCACGGCGTAATTACCTGCGGAAAGACAATTCATGAAGCGATGTTTTATAGCTATCATTTAGAACAGGCCTGCAAAACTCAATGTTTAGCTTACGGGGCAGGGCAGGAGCTAATTACTCCTTCTAAAGAGATATGCCGGCAAACAATACAGGATATATTGTCATTTGAAAAAGATTTAGGCAAACGTGACTGGGAAGCGTGGCTTAGGTTAATAAAAAAATCTTCTGGGTAATGTCCTTGCGAGCGACTGAAAGCGTTGTTGTATGGCTCGAATTTCTGCAAAGCGTGCGGTGTCATGTCGTGGCTTGACCAGCGTTGTTGCATAGCTCGGAAATTATACCAAATTCTCCGATGTCATTCCCACGAAGGTGGGAATCTAGAAACTAAAAGGCGTAACACTATAAATTTTACAACTAAAAGCTTAAATTATTTTACCTTTTTCTGGATTCCCGCCTTTAGCTAGAATGACATACGGCGCTTTTTTAGAACCATGTAACAACGCTGGCTTGACCACGATATGACACCCTAATTGTAATAACCATTTAAGGAAGAGCCTGCGCAGCGTATAAAAATACGTGAGTATAGTGAAATGTATTGAATTAGGTGTAGTTTATAGGAGAAATTTTATTTTTTTAAGGATATAGCGAATACCGCTAATGCTAAACCATTTACGGTATGAGATATGTTTTTAAAAAATTAAAAGATAATGTAGAAATTGCACCTAATTCAATACATTTCACTATACAGGCGAGTCCTGAAAAATTTGCTTGTATCAAGCTTTTTGAATAACGCTGTACTTAGTGGATCAAATAATTTGTTATATAATTTGCTTAAATATAATAAATATTTGAGATCATTATGATAAAAAATTATTTAAATAGAATCTTTAAAACTTACATTCCTAAATCTCAATCTTCTATTGAATTCAATAATATTACCTATGGTGATTGGTACGGTGACTCTAAAGAAATCAAAATCGGTATAGATGCTTACAGAAAAAACGTTATAGTATATCGATGCGTTAATTTAATTGCCCAATCAGCAGGTCATGTGCCTTGGAAATTAATGAAAAACAATGAAGTACTTGCAAAGCATCCACTATATCATTTATTAAAAAAACCAAATCCAGAAAAAGCCGGGGCTGATTTTTTCAGTGAATTGATAGCAGGTAAGTTGTTATTTGGAAATGGTTATATTTTATCTACGTCAGACATAAAACCGCTAGAGATTTATTTACTTCACCCAACTGCTACGGAAATAATATTAGAACAAAATCAGGCGGTTGCTTATAGGTATAAAAGCAGTAAGGGCGAAAAAATTTATCCTATCAATCCTATTAATAAAATAAGTAGGATTTTGCATTTAAAAAACTACCATCCGACTAATCAACATTATGGATTATCAGCCCTAGATGCTGCAGCTTTACCGATCGACTTGCATCAACAAGCCACTTATTGGAATAATTCTTTACTACGAAATGGAGCGCGTCCTAGTGGAGCATTAATAGTGAAAGACGGTAACGGCTATCTTAGTGATGAACAATTTGAAAGGCTGCAAGCTCAATTAGCCGATAAATTTACCGGCAGTAATAACTCCGGCAAACCCTTATTACTAGAAGGGGGGCTAGGATGGCAAGAGATGAGTATTAACCCTAAGGATATGGACTTTATTGAATCTAAAAACTCAGCGGCAAGAGAGATAGCCTTAGCTTTCGGTGTACCCCCTCAATTACTCGGTATTAAAGGCGATAATACTTATAGTAATATGCAGGAGGCACGATTAGCTTTATGGGAAGAAACGTTAATACCTTTACTTGATAAGCTAGCCGATAGCTTAAGCAACTGGTTTTCACATTTATATCAGGAAGATATTATTATTGATTTTGACCGAGATAGTATATCAGCTCTTACTGAGAAGCGTGAAAATTTATGGTCTAAAATAGCAAGTGCCGATTTTATGACGTTAAACGAGAAAAGGGCGTTTGTCGGGCTTAAACCTGTTGCCGGTGGCGATAATTTATGCCCTTAAACTTATGACTAGAGATATAACGGATACTATAAATAGCTTATATAATTTTATTGCCAAACTTATTATTTTACTGGAAGATGAGTTAACTTTGCTTACCTTGCAACGAAATGAGAATAATATAACAGCTACAAAAAATATTGCCGAAACATTGAATAAATTAGTAAATTTGATTGCTCAGTTAAATAAGCTGTCTAACAATATTCCGACTTCTACAGAATTAGACGAAAAAGACAAATTAATTATTGATAATTTTTTAAAAAATTATCATCGATGTCATTCCCGCGAAGGCGGGAATCCAGAAAAATTAAACTAAAGATGTGATTCCCGTTTTGGCATTGTGGCGTGGCTCAAAAACGGTATTCATCCGTCATTGCGAGCCGCTATAAGCGGCGTGGCAATCTAGAAATAGTAAATTTCATAGCATTTTTAGCTATTTTTTTCTTAGATTGCCACGTCGGTGTTATGCACCTCCTCGCAATGACGAGGGAGGATATCCACGCAACGGTACCTGCAGGAAAATGAAATCAAAACCGATCCAGAGCCTAGATGAAACACTATTTGTAATAACTCTTTTTAACCAAAATACTACGCAACAATACTATCACCGAAGTGATTAATATTATTAACAAACTTATAAAAAAACTTAATGTAATAGGTAATGACTTGTAGTTCTGCCATAATAACATACTAAAAAATGGCGTAGCGGAAGATAAAAGTGTACCGCCTAGAGAGTGAGAAAGGCTATACATACGCATCTTATTTGTCGGAATAAATAACGATTGAATAATAATTTGTAGAGGTACGGCATAAAATGCTGCAAGTCCCATAAGAATAATAGGATAATAAATTATAAATATTTGTTTATATAAAGAAATTTGCATAACTAATGCAATTATAAGGCTTAAAGCTAACGAAGCAATAATCTGTTTTAAAGGATTAGCTTTGTCGGCAAGAAAACCCGAAAATATTGCTGCTATCGCATAAATAATAATTAAAATTATATTCATGGTTTGAGCTTGGTTGTGATCAATGGTGCCAGCTATTTGTGATAAAAAAATACCTAAAAAGATTACTAAAAAATGATAAATTCCACCGATAGAGCCATTAATAAGTATTGATACAATAAATTCCAGCCTAGTATCCTGTAAAATTTGCCATAAGTTTTTATCATTTTTGTTAGGATGTTTTTTTCGGTAATATAAAAACTCTTCGCTTTCTTTAAAGAATTTTCTCATCAAAATAGCAGCTATCCCAAACATTCCACCGAATAAAAAATTTAACCGCCATAAATATTCGAATGAGCCAAAATTATTAGCATAATAATACGCTATAGCGGCAAGTAATGCGCCGACCTGGCTACAAC
Organism: Rickettsia endosymbiont of Halotydeus destructor; assembly: GCF_049278075.1. Classification (NCBI taxonomy): domain Bacteria; kingdom Pseudomonadati; phylum Pseudomonadota; class Alphaproteobacteria; order Rickettsiales; family Rickettsiaceae; genus Rickettsia; species Rickettsia endosymbiont of Halotydeus destructor. The sequence goes on along the minus strand of NZ_JAPNPB010000003.1, from coordinate 112,694 downwards.
TGACTACTATACCATTAGTTAGATTCTTATGGTTATTACCGGCTTTTTCAGCAACATAAATTTTTACGGCATCAACTTCACCGGCAAGACTCATTAAAAAGATCATTCGGCAGAATATCAATATGATAACGGCAAAATTGCCAATTTGTATAAAGCTCGGAGTAACAGCAATCAAACTTGTAGAAATAGTAGCAATAATTACCGAAATTTTAATCGATTTAATACGCCCGTATTTATCTCCTATAAAACCGAATATTAACGATCCGATCGGGCGAGCTATGACAGCTCCACCGAGTATTGCAAAGAATCCAAGCATTTGCACATCATGAGTAGCAGGCGGTAAAAAATTCTTTGCCAGGATGCTAGCCGAAAGCCCAAACAAAGCATAATCGTAATAACGAATGATTGTTATAAAAAAGGCAATTAAAAAAGCCGGATGTTGCATATGGTTATAATTCAGAGTATAATCGTAATTATAGCAGTAATAGGAAATATTTATGAATTGTTTTTTTAAATTAATAAAATATTTAGTTTATACTTTCCTATATTTAGTAGTTACAGTTATAGTAGCTTATATTGTTTTTGCCGAAGGCGTACCTGATGATGGACAGTGTCACGCTATGGAGAGGCCACTACTTATTCATTATAGTTTAGCTTTCGTTATAACTGGTTTACCACTGCGTGTACTTATATATAGTAGAAATAAAAGATTGAAACTAAAAAAATGATTGGTAAATTAAGTGGTAAAATAGACTCCTGTTTTGACGATTACGTTATAATCGATGTAAACGGAGTAGGATATTTAATATATGCCTCCGGCAAAACTTTACGTAAATTACCGGAAGGTGAATTTTGCAAATTATTTATTGAAACTCATGTTAGGGAGGATCATATTCATCTCTACGGGTTTTTATCTCTAGAAGAAAAAGCATTTTTTAACTTATTGCAATCGGTTAGCGGTATCGGCACCAGAATGGCATTATCTATTTTATCAAATCTTACGCCTGCAGATATTCAGCTTGCCGTAAATCAGGGATATAAAGATAGTTTTAAAGCTGTTTCGGGAGTAGGGGCCAAGCTTGCCGAACGTATAATAATGGAGTTGAAAGGTAAAGTTTTAATAGGAGGAGGGAGTGCCGCAATTAAAAGTGAATTAAATTTAAGCGGTATTAGTCCGGTTGCTAGTTCTGAGGTGATAAAAGCTTTAAGCAATCTTGGTTTTAATAGATTTGAAGCTCAAAGCATTGTGCAGGAACTTATTGCAAAAAATCCTGAAATCTCTATTAATGAATTAATTAAACTTGCCTTGAAAAATCGTGGCTCAAATGTCTGAAAATATTTTATCACCGGAAGAAAATCCAAATGATCAGGAATTTTCGCTAAGACCTTCTTATTTACAGGAATTTGTCGGGCAGCAACAAATTAAGGAAAATCTATCAATTTTTATTCAGGCTGCTAAAGCACGATTTGAGCATTTAGATCATACACTATTTTATGGTCCGCCTGGTCTTGGGAAAACTACCCTGGCAAAAATTATCTCTAATGAGCTTGGGGGAAATTTTAAATCTACTTCTGGTCCCGCTATATTAAAAGCTGCCGACCTGGCCGCAATTCTAACTAATTTAGAGAAAAACGACGTATTATTTATTGATGAAATTCATCGCCTTAATATATCTGTTGAAGAAGTTTTATATCCGGCAATGGAGGATTTTGTCTTAGATATTATTATTGGTGAAGGACCGGCGGCAAGGTCGGTAAAAATAAATTTGCCGCCATTTACCTTAATCGGTGCTACTACTAGGCTTGGTTTATTAAGTAACCCGTTAAGAGACCGCTTCGGTATTCCGCTGCGTTTAAATTTTTATAGTGTTGGAGAATTAAAAAAAGTATTAAATAGAGCAAGCAAGCTACTTGCGATTAGCTTAACTGATTGCGGTTCCGAAGAAATAGCTAAAAGAAGTAGAGGGACTCCTAGAATTGCCCTAAGACTCGTTAAACGAATAAGAGATTTTGCGGCTGTTGACGGCAAATTAGAAATTGATAAAATTGTTGCAAATGCGGCATTAAATCGTTTGGAAGTCGATAGTATCGGGCTTGATAGTAACGATGAGCGATATCTGAAATTTATTGCCGATAATTACGGTGACAGACCGGTAGGAATTGAGACGATTGCCGCCGCTTTGTCCGAACAACGTGACGCACTCGAAGAGACTATAGAGCCGTATTTAATTCAAATAGGCTTTCTACAACGTACCCCAAGGGGAAGAATAATAACTCCGAATGCTTTTGAGCATTTAGGATTACCACCCCCGACTCCGAACCGTAATACTATTCAATATAACATTTTTAACGAAGGATAAAATTTTGCCATTAGTGAAAATATCAAATAATAATTATAGTGCTAGCGAAGTCATAAAGAGGCTACTTAAAGATTTTATTAAGCCTTATTCTCGCAAAATATTTGTGGCTATATTTTTTATGATTATTGGGGCAATTTGTACGGCAATTATTGTTGATTTAGTTAAGCCGATTATTGATAAAATTTTCTTAACCCACAATAAGAAAATGTTACAAATAATGCCTTTTATTGTTATGGGAACATTTTTTGTTAAAGGAATTGCCGAGTATTATCAAAATTATCTGATCAAATTTGTTGGCCAAAGAATTTTAACCGATTTACAAATGAAAATGTACGAACATTTGTTATTTGCTGACCTGGCTTTTATTCAATCTCAATCCTCCGGACGCCTTATATCTCGTTTTACTAACGATATTTCTATGATGCGAGGCGCTGTTTCAAATTTACTTGTTGGCTGCGCTAAGCATTTTCTTTCAGTATTATTTTTAATAATATTGATGTTTAAGTTAGAGCCGATATTGTCATTAGTAACTTTTACTGCTTTCCCGCTTGCTATTTATCCGGTACAACGACTCGGAAGAAAAATACGCAGAATATCTTCGCAAGCGCAAGAAGAGCTAGGGCATTATACTTCTCGGCTCGATGAAACTTTTCAATCAATTAAAATCGTAAAATCATTTGTCGGTGAAAAAACGGAAAGTAATCGAGCTTTATTAATCGTTAATAATATTCTGAACTTTTATAAAAAAACTTCAAAATTGGATGCTTTGGTTTCTCCCATAATGGAAACGTTAAGCGGTATTATGATTGGTGGCATTATATGGTATGGCGGAACTTTGGTAATTGAAGGCAAAACCACGCCGGGGGCACTTTTTGCTTTTCTTACCGCTTTTGCTTCGGCTTATAGACCTTTTAAAAGTCTTGTTTCTTTAAATATTAATTTACAGGAAGGCGTAGCCGCGGCAAAAAGAGTTTTTAATATTTTAGATACTCAGCCAATTATAAAAGACCATGCGAATGCTTTAGATATCGATTTTACCAATCCTAAAATAATTTTTAAACAGGTTGGGTTGAATTTCCATGGTAAAGTAGCTATAAAATTAGTTGATTTAAAATTAGTTCCCAATAAAACCATTGCTTTTGTGGGGCGGTCAGGAAGCGGTAAAACCTCGCTTGGTAATTTACTAGTTAGGTTTTACGATCCAACTGAAGGAGAAATTTCAATTAATGACCATAATATAAAAGATATTAAAATTGCTTCACTGCGTGAGCAGATTTCGCTAGTAACTCAGGATACTCATTTATTTGATACTAGCGTTGCCGAAAATATTGCATATGGTAATATAAATGCTACAAGAGAGCAGATAATTGCGGCGGCAAAATATGCCGATGCCGATGAGTTTATCATGCGCTTACCTGAAGGTTATAATACTATCATAGGTGCGCAAGGAGCCACTCTCTCTGGCGGACAGCGTCAACGCTTATCGATAGCAAGGGCATTTTTAAAAGATGCGCCTATTCTAATTTGGGATGAGGCTACCAGCTCTTTAGATCAAAATTCCGAGCAGAAAATTATAAAATCATTAAAAGAATTGCGTCAGGGAAAAACTACTTTAATTATCACTCATCGCTTAGCCAGTATTACTGACGTTGACGATATAATAGTTATGAAAGCTGGCATCATTTGTGAACAAGGAACTCACAATGAATTATTAGCAAATAAAGAAGAATATTATAAGCTATACAATAAAGAGCTGAAAGAGAGTAGTTAGTCTTTATTCCAAACCGTCAGTGTGGATGGGCGTCGGTGTGCGGATAGCAGTATGTCATTCCTGCTCTCTCTTGTGTCATTCCCGCGAAGGCGGGAATCCAGCCCTTTTCTTTGTCATGCTGAACTTGTTTCAGTATCTTTTATTTGATCCTGAAATAAATTTAGGATGACTAAAAGTATTTTTCTGGATTCCCGCCTTCGCGGGAATGACATCGAATATAGCTTTAACTTATATCCCCTCAACCTTTTCTCTACCCACCGAACTGTTCTTTAATAATACGATCCTCTAAAGTATGATTTTTATTAAAAAGTAACTTGATAGTTTTTTCTTTTTCTGATTTTATAGTTACCGATTTTATATTACTGAATTCTTGAAAGTCGGCAGTGGCATTTATCGGTCTTTTATGTATTTCGAGTATTTCAAATTTAATAGAAGTAGAGGAGGGCAGTAATGCTCCGTGCCACCTTCGCGGTCTAAATGCGCAGATAGGAGTTAAGCATAATACATTTGAATCTAACGGCAAAATAGGTCCTCCTGCCGATAAGTTATAAGCACTACTACCTGCCGGAGTAGCAACTATAGCTCCGTCGGCTACTAGCTCGCTCATCCTCTCGATTTGATTGACTTCAATTCTAAACTTAGCGGCTTGATTAGTTTTGCGAAATATTGAAACTTCATTTATAGCAAGAGCATGATGTATATTACCGTTAACATCTTCTGCTTGCATTGAGAGAGGATTTAAGTTGGCTATAATGCTTTCATGTAAATTTTCTAATAATTTTTCATTATTTACAGGGTTCATTAAAAAACCTAAACTCCCTGAATTAATACCATAAAAAGGTAGATTAAGATTCATATAACGATGGATTGCGTGCAACAATTCTCCGTCCCCACCTATTACAATAATTGCTTCAGCTTCCTCTGGTTTGCTAAAGGAGAAAAGTTTTTTAAGCTGCTCGGCAAGTATAGCAGATTTAGGAGAATTATTATAAACCACCGCTATTTTATTGATATTCACTACACTCCTCTTAACTTCAAGTTTGATATAATTCTGCATTCTCTCTCATCCCTATGAAAGCAAGGTATTGTTGCATGACCCTTAAAAAGCGTTCCGTGTCATTCCCGCGCAGGCGGGAACCCAGACCTTTCTTTGTCATGCTGAACTTGTTTCAGCATCTTTTTAGTAGATCCTGAAATAAATTCAGGATGACTAGAAAATATTTTTCTGGATTCCCGCTTTCGCGGGAATGACATTGAAAATTTGAGCCATACTAAATATAAAACATGATTAACTAGTAAAATAATAAAACAAGATGCAGTAACGTCGCTAATAAAATGTCCCCCCATCAATATACGGCTAAAACCTACCAGTGAGCCGAAGAGGAGAGCGGTAATATAAACCCATGAAAAATATATATGCGGCAAAATATAAGCAAGGCTAGTGAAATAATAACCCATCGCAGCATGACCGGAAGAAAACGAGCAATTACTATCACACTGATTGGTTATTAGCAAAGCTCCAGTAAAATCTTTTTCTCCGCCGAAATTTTCTATTTGCGCAGGACGTGCTCTACCAAAATTCTCTTTTAAAGCGTAATTAACTATTAATCCGGGACCGATAGCGACAGTGATTAATATATAAAAGCTCCACGATAAAAAAATGGATTTTCTATATTTAATAAAATAATAAAATGCTGACAATAAAGATATTATAACTATCGCTTTCGTTAATATCGGTATGGATAAAAATAAAAACCTAACTACAGCAGTGTTTTTATAAATAAAACCGTTATTAGTATGATAGAAAAATTTAGAAAAATCTATATCTAGCTGAGGAAATAAAATAAGTATAATTAAAATAGTTCCTGATATAAACATACTTATATAAACTAAACGATTATTAATCATAGACGATAGAACAAGAATAAGTTATAAGTTAAGATTATAATAACTATAGAAATTAATTATGTCATCATTCAATATTAAAAACCATAAAAATGATTTCCTCTTTATTCCGCTCGGCGGAGCTAATGAAATAGGGATGAACGTTAACCTTTATCACTATAAAGGTAAATGGTTGATGATTGATTGCGGCAGCGGCTTTGCCGATGATTATTTACCAGGTGTTGATATGGTAATTGCTGACATTAGTTTTATTGAAAAACATAAAAAAGACATAGTTGGGCTAGTACTTACCCATGCTCATGAAGATCATTTAGGAGGCGTACAATATTTATGGAATAGCTTGCAATGTCCAATATACGCCACGACATTCACGGCAAATTTTTTAAAGCTTCGCTTAGCAGAATATAATTTCTCCAAAAATCTTAAGATTCATGAAGTAAAGGCCGGAGCTAAGATTAACTTAGAGCCGTTTTCTCTTGAAATGGTGCCGTTAACACATTCAGCACCAGAAATGCAAGCTATTATGATTCGTACCGAAATGGGCAATGTACTTCACACGGGGGATTGGAAGTTCGATCATGATCCAGTACTTGGACTTAAAGCCGATGAAGAGCTATTAAAGAGTTACGGCGATGAAGGAGTTTTAGCATTAGTATGTGATTCAACAAATGTATTTAACGAAGGTAGTTCTGGCTCAGAAGGAGAAGTGCGCAAAAGCCTTATAGATATAATAGCCGGCTGCCCTAAATTAGTTGTAGTTTCAACTTTTGCCTCAAATCTCGCACGATTAGATACTTTAATACATGCAGGGCAGTTAGCAGGTAGAAAAGTTGTTTTAACTGGTAGAAGCTTACATAGAATGATGAGCGCAGCGCAAGAAAGCGGCTATTTTCAAGATATCGCACCCTTAATTAATGAACGAGATATAAGTAGATTTAGAAAAGAAGAATTATTAGTAATTGCTACCGGCTGCCAGGGCGAGCCGATGGCTGCTACCGCTAAAATGGCAAGTAATTCTCATCACTCAATAAAGCTTAGCCCTAAAGATACCGTTATTTTTTCTTCAAAAATCATTCCCGGAAATGAGAAGAAAATATTCCGAATGTTTAATATATTTGTTAAAGCCGGAATTGAAGTAATTACCGAACGTGACCATTTTGTGCATGTATCGGGTCATCCAGCCGTTGATGAGCTTAAAAAAATGTATTCTCTGATTAGACCTAACGTTTGTATACCTGTTCATGGCGAACCCGTTCATATTCACGAACATGTTAAGCTTGCTAAGAAAAATGGCATAAAACATGCGGTCGAGGTAGAAAACGGCAGTGTGGTGGTGCTTGAGCAAAATAATTCTCGAGTAATTGCTAAAGTTAATAGCGGCTATTTAGCGGTTGACGGCAATTATCTATTACCCGTAGAGTCTTCAATTTTCAAAGCTCGTAGGCGTATGCGTGAGTCCGGTATAGTAATAGCCACCGTGATAATAAATAATAAAGGCGCATTAGTAGCAAATCCTGTATTATCGATGCCGGGCCTGCTTGATCCGAAAGAAGATATAAAATTAATTAATTTAATCAAAGATGATATTGTTAAGCTTATCGAGACTCAGAATAAGCAAGTAAAAAGAATTTTATCGCTTGAACAAATTGAAGAAGCTATAAAATCAACTATCCGTAAAACTTTAAAACAAGAAGTTAATAAATCCCCGGTAATATCTGTAAATATTGAAAAAATTATTGAGTAGTCAGGCCTGTCATTGCGAGGACTTCAATTGATTGCGTGAGGCACAAAATGGTGTTACCTCCGTCATTGCGAGCGGCCTTTGGTCGCGCGGCAATCTAAAAAATAATAGCTGGGATTGCTTCGCTTTGCTCGCAATGACGAGGATAGCCTTAGATTGCCACGTCGGCACTTTGTGCCTCCTCGCAATGACGTTTGAGATATTCATACAACTTCCCTCCGTTGTCATAGAAATCAAATTAGCATATAATATTTACGATCTTTTTTGGTACGTAAATAATTTTTTTCGGTGCATTACCTTCTAAAAATTTTTGGATTTTCGGTAGATTAATAACAATCTTTTTTACTTCCTCTTCGCTGGCGGAAATATTAAATTCATAAGTATCACGGAGTTTGCCGTTAACTTGGATTGCTATAACACAAGACTCCATAGTAAGTAACGATTCATCAAATTCAGGAAAGGTTATTTTATATAGATAATTTTGATTTCCTAGTTTCTGCCAAATTTCTTCTGTTACATGAGGAATAAAAGGATTTAGTAGTTGTATTAAAACGGTAAAAGCTTTTTTAATAGTCTTGTAATCTACTAGATTTTCTTTAGCAAGCTCATCCGATAAACTATTAAATAATTCTCGCATTCTAGCAATGGCCTTGTTTAGTCTAAAATATTTTATATCTTCCCCGACATGCTTTATAGTAGAATGAATTACCCTATTCAGGTCTTTGTTAAATGAAGTATTAGTCGGCTCTTTTAAAGAAATTATTGTTTCCGTGGTAGTTTCAAGTCTACTAATAAAACGTGCGCATCCTTCAATACCGCTTGCCGACCATTCCAAATCCTTTTCAGGAGGGCTATCTGATAACACAAAAAGTCTAATTGCATCGGCTCCATAATTAGCTAGCATCGTCTCAAGGTCTATGAGATTCTTCTTAGACTTACTCATTTTTTCGATGCGACCCTGATTTACTTCTTCGCCGGTGCTTTTTTTAACAAAAATATTTCCTTGTTTTATAACTTCATCAGGATATAGCCAATTGTTATTAGTATCTTGATAAGTTGCATGTAGTACCATTCCTTGGGTAAATAAGCCGGTAAACGGTTCTCGAATGTTTACATAATTTTGTTCATTCATTGCTTTGGTGAAAAACCTAGCATATAGTAAATGCATTACAGCATGTTCAATCCCGCCTATATATTGATCTACGGGCAACCAGTAATCACAGGCGGCTTTATCTGTCATTTCTTCAGCATTAGGAGCGCAATATCTGGTAAAATACCAGGAAGATTCAAAAAACGTATCAAATGTATCAGTTTCACGAATTGCTAACTGCCCGCAATTCGGACAATTAACATGTTTCCAGCTAGGATGATTATCAAGCGGATTACCCTGACCATCAAATGTTACGTCATCGGGTAATTTTACAGGTAAATCATTGTAAGGTACGGGGACTATTCCACAAGCTCCGCAGTGAATCATCGGAATAGGGCAACCCCAAAATCTTTGCCGGGATACACCCCAGTCTTTTAAGCGATAATTAATCGTAGCTTTGCCAATAGATAATTTTTCAAACTCTTTAATAGCTTTTTGTCTAGCATCAAGAGTAGTTAAACCGTTTAAGAAACCTGAATTAACTAAAATTCCCTCGCCGATATAAGCTGCTTTCTGTACAGCAATTTCAGATTCTTTATTATCTATTACCTGTTTAATGGGAATATCCATATTAATCGCTAGCTCATGATCACGCTCATCATGTGCAGGGCAGCCAAAAACTGCGCCTGTTCCATAATCCATCAAGACAAAATTAGTAATGATAACGGGAATGGTGATATTAGAATCGAATGGATGAACAGCGTAAAGGCCAGTAAATATTCCTTCTTTTTTTGTTTTATCAATCTCAGCATTGCCTTTCACATGCGAGCATTTAGCAATAAAGTCACTTATTTCTTTAGTTGCTTTAACTGCTGTTTTGATGATAGGGTGATTAAAAGCAATTCCAACGAAAGTTGCGCCAAAAATAGTTTCAGGCCGTGATGAGAATATTTCGATTTTAGTCTCCTCATCACCAGATATTTTAAAACTGAAATTAGCACCCATGGACCTACCAATCCACTTATCTTGCATAAACTTAACGGCATCAGGCCATTCTTTAAGATTTTGTAATTCATTTAACAGCTCTTCATTATAATTAGTAATTTTTAAAAACCATTGTTTAAGATAACGTTTTTCGACTAATGCACCGGAACGCCAGCCACGTCCGTCTACTACTTGCTCGTTTGCTAGAACTGTATTATCAACCGGATCCCAATTAACAAGTGACTCTTTTTGATAAGCAAATCCTTTTTCATATAATTCTAAAAAAAACTTTTGTTCATGTCTATAATAATCGGGATCGCAGCTAGTTATCTCTCTAGACCAATCATATGAGAAGCCCATAGATTTAAGTTGCCGACGCATAGCTTCTATATTTGCGTAAGTCCATTCTTTCGGATGAGAGTTATTTTTAATGGCGGCATTTTCAGCAGGGAGACCAAAAGCATCCCAGCCCATAGGATGAAGCACGTTAAAGCCTTGCATGGTCATGAACCTTGCTATTACGTCGCCGATAGAGTAATTACGTACATGCCCGACATGTATCTTGCCAGAAGGGTAGGGCCACATCTCAAGCACATAATATTTGGGTTTATTACTATTGTTTGAAACCTCAAAAGCCTTATCATTATGCCAAATTTTTTGCCATTTCTCTTCAATATTCTTCATAATTTTATTATTTTCTATCTGCATTAATGTAAAGAGTACGGGCTTTTCTCAAAATTTTATCTTCCAGCATAAGAGCAAGATCAGATTTACTATCGCTTTGCTGCCAACGATTATTTTTAAGTATTTCTTCAAATATTTTAACTTCTAATGAATCAGGGTGGATTATATCATCTTTAATAAAAATATTTATTTTAAAGCGATAATTTTGTTTACCAGCAGGACTATACCATTCGGTAATGATAACTCCGCCATTTGAATCAGCAGAGGCTAAGGGAATAAAGTTTAAAGTTTCTATTGAAGCTTGCCAAAGATATTTATTAACTAAGTAACCACTTGCTTTGGTTGATTCATTTTTAACTCTACCAGGTCTAAAAACTAACCCTTCACCGCCGGCTGCAGACCCTACTTCTTCCCACTTTGTTTCTTTTTCACTCTGCGGATATCCGCCATCTGCTAAAATAGGATTACTGGCACTTATATTATAAGTGATAAAAATTATTGAAAAAAATAACTTAAAATTCTTTTTCATGGCAATTAATTAATAAGTTGAGTTTTATTTGAAAAACAATAGAGAAGCTTTATATCTTAGTCAAAAATTATTTCAAATATATTGTTTAAAAATGAAAAGTTGTCATGCTGTGGCGGTATTGTTGCGTGGATACCTAAAGCATCCTTGGTGTCATTTTCGCTGTCTCCGATGTCATTCCCGCGCTAGGTGAGGAATCCAGACTTTTTTGTCATGCTGAACTTGTTTCAGCATCTCTTGAGAAATATCCTGAAATGAATTCAGGATGACTTAAAAGATTTTTTTCTGGATTCCTCACCTAGCGCGGGAATGACATACGTTGCTTTTTTAGAGCTATACAACAAGGCTTGCTCGCAATAACAATTAGGTCAAGCCTTGGTATGACACTCGAACACTTTATTTATCTGGGCAACAATGCACTTATATCGAACATAAGCCTACTAAATTCTTCTTCATTAGAATATTCCAAAGTTATTTTTTCTTTTATTTGATTTTTAAACCAAGTAATTTGTCTTTTAGCATATTGCCTGGTTTTATTTTGAGCTAAGATTAATGCTTTATCTAAAGCTATATCGCCGTTTAAATAAGCTAAAATTTCGCTTACCCCCACGGCTTTCCTTGCCGAGCCGGTGAAATTTTGAAAATTTTCTTTAATTGCAGCTATTTCGATAATTGATCCTTCTTCAAATATTTTTTCCAATCGTTCATTGCATGTTTTGTATAAAAACGTCCGTTCAGGATAAAGAAATATTACTTTAAAATTAAATTCTGATAAAAGCGATTCTTTCGGTAAGGTCTGAAAAAAGAAAATAGACTCGCCTGTTTGCAAAAACACCTCATAAGCTCGACTTAAACGTTGGCTGTCATTCGGTTTTATTTTAGCGGCTGCTAAAGGATCAAGATTTTTTAGCCGTTGCCAAAATTCTTCTACACCTATTTTAGTTAGTATATTCCTAACCTCTTGCCTTAAATCCGCTGATATTTCAGGAATTTGATTATAACCAAATAATAAAGAGTTAATATATAAACCGGTCCCGCCGACTAATATTACTAATTTCTTTCTCGCATTAATTTCTTTTATTTTTTCTGTCGCTAACTGTAGATATTTTACTACCGAAAATTCTTCGGTAATTGGTAAGAAATTATACAGATGATAAGGTAACTCAGCTTTGTAATCTTCCGGTGGTGAAGCCGTAATAATAGGTATCTCTTTATATACCTGCATGGAATCAATATTTATTATTTCACCGTTGTAAATTTTAGCTAAATGATGAGCTAAATAAGATTTGCCGCTAGCCGTCGGGCCGCATAAAATAATAACTTCTTTTTTCACTTTAATACTAATATTATCTAATAATTATTTATCCTGATAATAAAGGTAAAGCAAATAAAATTTGTTCACAGAATCTAAATTTTTGTTATAATCCTGCTGGTTATGAAATATACTTATGAAATGAAAATCTAATATATGACTGAATATAAAAAAATTATTGCTCAAAATAAGAAAGCTTTATTTGAGTATTTTATTGAAGAAAGCTTAGAAGCGGGTATAGTATTAAAGGGTAGTGAAGTGCAGTCACTGCGCCTTGGTAAAGCCTCTATTGAAGAAAGCCATGCGGCTGCTTCATTGAATGAGATATTTTTATATAATTGTCATATTGCGGAGTATGAGAAAGCAAATAGACTTAATCATTCTACCAGAAGACCAAGAAAATTACTATTACACGGTAGAGAAATAAGAAAAATAATCGGTAAAATTAAACTCAAAGGCTATACTTTAGTAGCTCTATCGTTATATTTTAATAAAAAAAATAAAATAAAAGTTGAACTTGGTATTGCAAAAGGTAAAAAATTACACGATAAAAGGCAAACTCTTAAAGAAAAAGACTGGAAAAGGGATCAAGGTCGATTAATGAGACAGAAATAAAATATGCTGCTCGTCTTTCAAGAATTATTTTTTTATTTTATCAGGGAATTCGCATACTCGCCTATTAAGTATAGGCTGTGTGCTCACCCTTCAAAATAAAATCCAATTCTCGAAATACAGCTAAATTCAGAAAGATTTAGACAAGATGAATTTAAAGGCGAGCCTGCACAGCGTACTAAAGTACGTGAGCACAGGCGAGTCCTAAAAAATTCGCTTGTATCAAGCTTTATGAATGACGCTGTACTTCACGTATAAAATATTGCTCGTATATTTCTATTAAATATTAACTTTTACTTTACTTAATGCAGTAAACTTCCTATAAAATTATAGGAAACAAATTATGCAATTAAATTTATGCAGAATATCATCGGTAAAATATTATTTATAATTGTAGTCACCATAGCTGCTTTATTTATTTATAAAACCATAAAAATTTCTTCTACAAAACCGATTTCCGTAACTATTACAGAAAATAAATCCTCTGAGGGAACATGTGAAAAAGAGAAAGTTAAAGAAATTATTAAGGAATATTTAATAAGCAGTCCGGAAATAATTATTCAGTCAATTGAAGGATTGCAAAAACGTAAAATAATGGAAAAAGAAGATAAGGTTAATAGTTATATAAAAAATAATCAAGTAGATATTGAAACTAGTAAAACTTTCCCAACCTTAGGAAATATTAATGGCGATATAACGATTGTAACATTTTTTGATTATAATTGTTCTTATTGTAAAAAAGGTGATTTATTTATAAATCAATTATTAGAAAGTGATTCAAATGTTAAATTGCTACTTAGACCTTTACCTATTCTAGGAGATGCTTCTCAATATCTTGCACAGGTTGCTTTAGCCGTTTACAAGGTTAACCCAGATAAATTTAAAGCTATCCACGAAGGCTTAATGGCAATAAAAGACGTTACTAAAAAATCGGTGGAAAACTTATTAGTGGAAAACGACCTAAATATTTCAGAAATTGAGGAAATAGCAGATAGTAAAGAAGTTAAAGCCTTAATCGAAGAAGATATGGAAATAGCTAAGAATTTAAAAATTCAAGGTGTGCCGGTTTTTATTATAAATGGGCGACTAATTCCGGGATTAATAGATTTAGTACAGTTACAAAGTATAGTTAAAGACATAAGAGCCAATAAGTAACTAATAAATTACTTGACAGGTAGCTATTAACTTGCTAGAATTTCTATTAATTACTGAACTGGAAATATAGTCAAAAGCATAGTCAGGCGACTTGCAAAACTAATAGTTCTATACTACTCATTTTTCAAAAATCATTTTTTCATTAGAGTTTTTTCCAAATTTGCTTATAGGAGAAAATTTGAAGGAGACGCGGAGCTTCAATCTACAGATACTTAAATGTAGTATGTGAGGATTCGAGTGCCGGCTCACATTGTCCAAATTACCTTTAAAAGTAGAGTTTCAAAAACTCCATTTTATTTAGATTTGCGTCCAAGACAAAAGGATAGAGTCTATAAGAATAGGCAAAAGAGCGTACAATATCGTCAGCTAATTCAAAACAATTTACCAAAATTTATATCATTAACCATAACCCGTCAACATTTCACTATAATCCATAAATAATAAAATCAATGAACCCAATAAATAAAGAATCTAAAGAAGTACCTAATAATTGTTATGATCAAAACATTAATAATGTCTCAGAAAATGCAAATGTTATTAATCTAAAACAATTAAAACGTAAATTACCCGCAGAGTTGCAGGCGCAAGCTGAAAGCCTAAAAGTCGAAAATGTTAATTCTTTATTAAAACAGGAGTTAGTTTTTGCCATTTTAAAAAAATCAGTCGAGCAGGGGGGGCTAATTTTAGGAGAAGGGGTATTAGAAGTTTTGCCCGATGGGTTTGGCTTTTTACGTTCTCCGGAAGTAAATTATCTAGCCGGCCCTGATGATATTTATATTTCTCCCAGCCAAATTCGTCGTTTCGGTTTGCGTACAGGTGATACCGTAGAGGGGCAAATTAGAGCGCCAAAACCGGGAGAACGTTATTTTGCTTTGCTAAAAGTAAATAAAGTTAATTTTGAAGACCCGGCTAAATCTTACCATCGAGTACATTTTGATAATTTAACTCCTTTATATCCCGAGGAAAAACTTTGCCTGGAACTTGAAGATAACAGTAAAGATTTGAGTACAAGAGTTATAGAGTTGGTTGCTCCTATGGGCAAAGGACAACGTGCTTTAATTGTTGCTCCGCCCCGTACCGGTAAAACTGTATTATTACAAAATATAGCGCATGCTATTACTACTAATAATCCGGAAGTATTTTTAATAGTGTTATTAATAGATGAGCGTCCTGAAGAGGTCACCGATATGCAGCGCTCCGTGCGTGGAGAAGTTGTAAGCTCTACTTTTGATGAGCCGGCAAGTAGGCACGTTCAGCTTGTCGAAATGGTTATTGAAAAAGCTAAACGTTTAGTCGAGCATAAGAAAGATGTGGTAATTTTAGTAGATGCTATAACAAGGTTAGCACGAGCTTATAATACTGTTATTCCGTCATCTGGTAAGGTATTAACGGGCGGTGTAGACGCTAACGCTTTACAAAAACCAAAAAGATTCTTTGGAGCTGCGCGAAATATTGAGGATGGGGGGTCACTAACCATAATAGGAACTGCATTAATTGAAACCGGTTCACGGATGGATGAAGTGATTTTTGAAGAATTTAAAGGGACTGGTAACTCTGAAATCGTATTGGATAGGAAAATTGCCGACAAACGTATTTACCCGGCAATTAATATTACCAAGTCAGGTACCAGAAAAGAAGAGTTGTTAGTTGATAAAGATGCTTTAAAGAAAATGTGGGTACTTCGCCGTCTTATCAATCCTATGGGCGAAACGGAAGCAATGGAATTTTTGTTAAAGAAATTAGAGAATACCAAAACTAATAGCGAATTTTTTGATTTAATGAATTCGTAATATGCGTTATTGTGAGCATTTGCTGGTATTGTTGTGCGGCTCGTTTTATGTCATTGCCGCGCTAGGTGAGGAATCCAGTAAAATGTAGTCATCCTGAATTTATTTCAGGATCTTTTTCACGAGATGCGGCAAACAAGTTCAACATGACAAGAAGGGGATTGCCACGTCGCTACGCTCCTCGCAATGACGATTAATAATCTATGCGGGAACAACATCGAACATAAAAATAATTTATGGAGGAAATAATGAAAAAACGCCCCAAAATATCATTAATCGGTGCCGGTAATATAGGTGGGACACTTGCCCATTTAATCAGTATTAAAGAACTCGGTGACATAGTAATATTTGACGTGGCAGAAGGCTTGCCGCAAGGGAAAGCTCTTGATCTTTCGCAAGCAAATGCGGTTACGGGTTCTGACATTACGATCAAAGGTACTAACGATTATAAAGATATAGAAGATTCCGATGCAATAATTATTACGGCCGGTTTACCAAGAAAACCTGGAATGAGTAGAGATGACCTGATTAGTGTTAATACTGCCATCATGAAAACGGTTGCGGAGAATATAAAGAAATATGCGCCAAATGCTTTTGTTATAGTAATTACTAATCCACTTGACGTTATGGTTTACGTAATGTTAAAGACTAGCGGTTTGCCTCATAATAAAGTTATCGGCATGGCAGGGGTACTTGATTCCTCAAGATTTAATTATTTCCTCGCCGATGAGTTTAAAGTATCGGTAGAGAATGTTACCAGTATGGTACTTGGTGGTCACGGTGATGCAATGGTGCCGCTTGCAAGATACTCGACTATTTCAGGTATTCCGATACCGGATTTAATAAAAATGGGATTATCGAGTCAAGAACGTATCAAGCAAATAATCGATCGTACTCGAAACGGCGGCGGAGAAATCGTAACGTTACTTAAAACCGGCTCTGCTTATTATGCTCCGGCAGCTTCAGCAATTCAGATGTTAGAATCTTATTTAAAAAATAAACGCCAAATCCTTACTTGCGCTGCTTATTTACAAGGTGAGTACGGAGTACAAAATTTATATGTCGGTGTACCGATCGTTATCGGTAAAAACGGTGTAGAGAAAATAATAGAAATAGAATTAAATGCAGAAGAAGAAGCCTTATTTAATAACTCAGTTGATGGTGTTAAAAAGCTAATTGAGGCAATAAAGTAGTATTTACTTATATCGTTCCTAAGCCTCTTATGTCATTCCCTCGAAAGAGGGAATCCAGAAAAAAGCAATTTTAAGTCATTCTGGATTTATTTCAGGATCTAGTAAAAAGATACTGTCCAAGTACAGCATGATAAAAGTAAGACTGGATACCGGCTTTCGCCGGTATGACACTGAGGACGTTTGAAATATTTATACAACAACGCTTTCACGAGAATAATATACTGCCATTTTACCGAGTCTTGGCATAATTTCATACTTATTATTTCCCTTCTAACTAAAATTTATTATACTTTTTTTAAAGATTTAGTATAATCCTTTTCAGACTTATATCTCAAAAGATAAAATATAAATTATGAATAATACGGCGCAAATATTAAGGTTGGCTGAAGAGAAAATTTTGTTAGTACAAAATAGTCGTGATCTACAGCAATTTAAAGTAGAGTTTTTAGGCAAGCAAGGTATCGTAACTTCGGAACTAAAAAAGCTAGGCAGTTTAAATGAAATCGAACGGAAAGAATTTGGTATAAAAATCAATAGCTTAAAAGAAGAAATACAGAATATTATAAAGATAAAACAAGATGTTCTAGAGGAAGAAGAATTAAATCAAAAACTTGCGAGCGATAAAATTGATTTAACTATTCCGGCAAGGAAATATAAACAAGGCTCTATTCACCCGATTACGCAGGCAACGGAAGAATTAACTCAAGTATTTTCAAAATTTGATTTTTCTATCGAGAACGGCCCGACCATTGAAACCGATTTTAATAATTTCACAGCTCTTAATTTTGAAGATGACCATCCGGCACGGCAAATGCACGATACTTTTTATTTAAAAGGTCAAGAGGATGGAAAGCCTTTATTACTACGTACTCATACCTCAAACGTGCAAATCAGGACAATGAAAACAAAACAACCGCCTTTTAGGTTTATAGCTCCCGGAAGAACTTATAGATCGGATTCGGATATGACTCATACCCCAATGTTTCACCAAATAGAAGGATTAGTTATTGATAAAAATATTAATATGGGACATCTAAAATATGTCATTACTGAGTTTATAAAAAGTTTTTTTGAAAACGATAACATCGAGTTACGTTTTAGACCTAGTTTTTTCCCATTTACTGAGCCTTCTGCCGAAGTGGATATTAGAATGAATAAAAACGATAAATGGTTAGAGGTTCTAGGGTGCGGAATGGTGCATCCGAATGTATTAAAAAATGTCGGTATCGATAGCAATATTTATCAAGGTTTTGCCTTTGGCCTTGGAGTAGAGCGTTTTGCCATGCTAAAATATAATATTAAAGATTTGCGACAATTTTTTGAGGGTGATTTACGTTGGCTAAAACATTATAATTTTTCTAGTTTTGATATTCCCAATTTAGCGATGGGGTTAACGAAATGAAATTTACTTTATCTTGGTTAAAGCAATTTTTAGATACTAATTATTCTGTTTTAGAAATAGCTAATCTACTCACTGATATCGGTTTAGAAGTTGAAGAAATAATTGACAAAAGCGAAGAATTAAAGAGCTTTGAAGTAGCACATATTATATCTACTAAACCTCACCCGTCAGCTGATAAGCTAAAGCTTTGCAATGTACAAACTAAGAATGGCTTAGTGCAAATAGTTTGCGGCGCAAGCAATGCCAGGGATGATATTAAAGTAGTCCTGGCAAGTATCGGCACGGAAATACCGAACGGTAAATTTAAAATTAAAGAATCGGTAATAAGAGGTGAGAAAAGCTTTGGTATGTTATGCTCGGAAGAAGAGCTTTTACTTTCGTCAGAGTCAGAAGGTATTATTGAGCTGCCGCACAATGCTATAGTCGGTGAGTGTTTTACTAAATATTATGGCTTGGACGACCCGATTTTTGATATTGGCGTTACTCCTAATCGTGGTGATGCTTTAGGGGTTTATGGAATTGCAAGAGATTTAGCAGCCAAAGGAGTCGGCACCTTAAAAGACATAACTATTCCGCAGCTAACTGGTAAATATATGGCCACAACTAGTTTAGAAATAAAAGATAAAATAGCCTGCCCCTTATTTACCTTTCGAGAAATAAAGAACCTAAAAAATAAGCCAAGTCCGGAATGGTTACAAAAATTACTACATAATATTAAAGTAAAGCCCGTATCCGCAATAGTTGACGTTACAAATTATATATCCTATAGCTTTGGCCAACCTATGCATGCTTATGATTTGGATAAATTGAAAGGTGGGATTAGTGTTGAACGTGTTCAGTGTTCTACCCGCCTAGGCGGGTATCCAGAAAAGGCTTCTGGTCATCCTGAATTTATTTCAGGATCTACTGAAATAAAGATGCTAAATCAAGTTCAACATGACACAAAAAGTCTGGATTCCCGCTTTCGCGGGAATGACATAAAGGAGGGGGGTGACATAAGTGAGTGCCTTAAATTCCAAGCCCTAAACAATCATGAATATGAACTCCAAGCAGGGGATTTGGTAGTAAAAGACGCAAACGGTATTCAAGGCCTTGCGGGTATTATAGGAGGAGCTGCGAGTAGTTGTACTGAGGAAACCACGAGTATTTTATTAGAAGCGGCTTGTTTTGATGCTAAGCTAATTGCTAGTAGCGGTAGGCGATTACAAATTGATACCGATGCACGTTACCGCTTTGAACGTAATATTGATAAAGCATTTACTCTCAAAGCTCTAGATATTGCCACTGATTTGATTTTATTAATATGCGAAAAAAATGAATTATTGAGTAGTGAAATATCGGAGAGAGTAATAGGCGGAGAAGAAAAAACAATACCGATCTTGTTAGATTTTCCTGTTAATTACTTAGAAAAAATTACCGGAATTAAGCTAAATATCAACGAGATATGCGATATATTAAACAAATTAGGCTTTGCTACCGTAATTAATGATGAAGTTATTAAAATAACCGTGCCGTCTTGGCGTCATGATATAAATATTTTAGAGGATATAGTTGAAGAAATCACTCGCATTTACGGCTATGATAAATTAGAAAGTATTAAGTTACCAGCAATAGAGCAGAGTGCCATTATTCCTAAAGAGCAAAAAAGGATTACTATTTTTAAAAGAATATTAGCAGCGCAAGGCTATGATGAAGTTGTAACTAATTCATTTATGAATAGTAACGAAGCAAAGTTATTTTCAGAAATAAAAGAAGAATTATTTTTGTTAAATCCTATCAGCGTTGATAGCAATTATATGCGTGGTAGTATATTGCCGAACTTACTAAAGATAGCCGGAAAAAACCTAACCAGATCAATAAAGGATGTAGCCATATTTGAAATCGGACCTGTATTTATAGGAGTTAAGCCAGAAGAGGAATTAACTTTTTTATCCGGTATTAAATGCGGCTCTTACAGCTTAAAAGATGCTCATACCTTGGGGCGGGCTTATGATGTCTTTGATATTAAAGCCGATTTGGAAATAATATTTGATTATGTCGGTCTTGCAATCGATAAATGTAAGTTAAATGCTGTCACGTTACCTTATTTTCATCCGACGAGATCAACAAGTATTAGTTTAGGTAAGAATGTAATAGGTTATTTTGGGCAAATTCATCCAAAAATATTAAAGCATTTTGATATTGATGAAGAAATATTAGCTTTTGAATTAAATATTATGAATATTCCTTTTCCTAAACCAAAATTTGGTAAAAAGGAGGGATTTACTGTCTCTGATTTTCAAGTGAATTTTCGAGATTATGCTTTTGTTATTGATGAAAACCAATCGGTTGGAGAAGTGATAGCATACATACAGGGGTTTAATAAAAAGCTTATTAAATCGGTTGCGTTATTTGATGTTTATACAGGAGATAAGTTGCCCTCGGATAAAAAATCTATAGCTATTAAAGTTGAGTTGCAAGCGGATGACCGCACTTTAACCGAACAGGAATTGAATTTATTTAGTAAGGATTTAATAACTAGTGTAGAGCAAAAATTTCAGGCAAAATTAAGAGAATAGAGTAGAAGAGATATTTGTAAGTTTTACTTGCTATGTAATCTAGCTGCTTGTACCTCTCATTATTGCATGGCTCTTGAAAAGCCCTCAATGTCATTCCCGCGTAGGCGGGAATCCAGATTTTACTTTGTGTCATGTTGAACTTGTTTCAGCATTTATTAGAAAGGATCATGAATAAATTTAGAATGATTAAAAAATATTTTTCTGGATTCCCGCCTACGCGGGAATGACATTGCTAGTTTACTCTAATAAAAATTTTAAAGGAACAAAATGGAAACAATCAATAAAAATGAGAATAACAATAAGTTAAAGATAATAATTAATACTAAATCATTAGTACATGCTTTGGCATTTGCAAGTTCTGTCGTCGAAAAACGTAACGTAATATCAGAGCTAGCAAATATTAAATTATCGACAAAAGATAATATATTAGAGCTTAGTTCTACTAACATGGATTTATATTTGAGCCAAAAAATAGGCGTTCAGGTAATTCAGGAAGGAGAGCTTACGGTATCGACAAAAACTTTAAATGATATAGTTAAAAAACTTCCCGATACTGAACTTACTTTAACAGATTTAGGGGCATCTGGATTGCAAATATTGGGAAAAAGCTGTCACTTTAATTTATTTACTCTACCAGCCTCTTCCTTTCCCGTAATGGATAATATTCAAGTAGAAGCAAGTTTAAAAATCTCTTGCGCTGACTTTGCAAAAATAATTGAGTCAACAAAATTTTCAATCTCTACCGATGAAACCCGCTATAATCTAAACGGAATTTATTTGCATGTAAAAGATGGTAAATTTTGTGCTGCTAGTACTGACGGGCATAGGCTTTCAGTATCCTCAATAACTTCAAACGAAAAAATAGAGGATTTTGGCGTTATTATTCCACAAAAAAGTGCTGAAGAAATCTTAAAAATAGTGAAAGATATCAAAAATATTCAGTCAGATATCGAGATTTTCTTAAGCGTTAATAAAATTAAATTTATCTGTAATGAAGATACTATTATGTTATCGAAGCTGATAGATGGTACTTTTCCGGATTATGGAGCTTTTATTCCAGCAAGTAGTAATAGTAAGCTGGTAATTAACCGCAAAATACTTGCCGATATTATAGATAGGATTGCCATAATAACGGTTGATAAGTTTAAAGCGGTGAAATTAACTTTATCAGCCGAAAGCCTGGAAATTAGCGCTACCGGTGAAGCAAGAGGAAACGCTAAAGAGATTATTGAGGCTTCCGGCGAGCAGGAAACTTTTTATGAATATAACAGCGCAGAGCCTTTAGCTATAGGATTTAACCCGCAATATTTAGAAGATATATTAAAAACTATTAGAGCTGATATAGTGGAATTACATTTTACCGATGCTTCTTCGCCGGTGTTGGTTAAATTTCCTGAAATCCCTAACGATATTTTTGTCGTTATGCCGGTAAAGGTCTAATATGTTAAGCTATTAGACAACCGGTATTATTGCTATCAGGCTCATTTGTAGGTTCATTTACAATGTCACTATCCTTTCCCATTAAAGATATATTGGAATCTAATATTGTACTTACATTTACGTCATCGCTATTCTCTTTTATATCAAATGAAAGCAAAGGACTAACTTTAAGGGTAGGAAATAATACGTTGAAAGGATAGTATAATGATACTTTACTAAAACCGTATATAATCTCTTGTTTTATATTATTATTAATTTCTTTATTAGCATATAACGTTTTATACTCTGTAATTAAGTTATAATAATCATCTATGCTATTATCACGCTGTACATTATCGAGCGTATCAAGTGTAATATCTGAGCATTTCTTTGAGCCTAATGTTTGACCTACATGAATTAAAAAATTTCCTTTATCTCTATTGCCATATAGGAAAGATTGGGCTTCTACCCAACTATTACAATGCAAGTGTGCTAAATAAAAACAAGCATCTCCTTCTCCGAGTAATGCTGCATAGTTTAAATTTTTCATCATTTGTGTAAAAAGTTCTTTATCTTCTTCGGCTATTATGGCTGTTTTTTCTGCATTTTTTTTTAAATCATAAATTTTTACAAACTCTTCATATTGCTCTATTGCTTTAGCTAGCATTTGAGGAGGGGTTAAATATTTTATTTCCTTGGCGCCGAAAGCAGTTAATTTTTCTTTTTTCATAAATTCCTCTTTTTATATGATGATACAGTAGTTACAACTATCAGAGTAATTCGGAGTCTTGGCTACTAACTGTGAGGTATTATCTTCTTCGTTGTGTGTATTTGACTCTTGCAAAATATCTTCTAATTGTACCTTAGGTATTTCCTGTAATTCTATTAATGTAAAATCATTTAATTCTCTATGGCTCCTCATATCGCTCTCATCTGCGATAAGGTGGCATTGTACCTTGTTCTTTTGACATTCTTTATTATATTCTTCCAGAATTGACTGCAGCGATGATTTAATTAAAAAATCTGGGATAGGCGTTTTAATCCACTCTAATTTAATATTATTAATAATATTAATATAAGAATTAAGCAGAGAATCATTATATTGAATGTGTTCTACTATAGTTTTGTAAGCTTTATCTATTACTATTCCCGTATCTTGAAGACGTATATTAATAGGATCATCGTTATAAAACTTTGCTACTTTAGCGAAAGCATTTTCATTACCTAAGAGCATGGCGCATTGTAGATATTGCATAGCTTTCGTATATTATTCTCATTAGTCTCGGCTTCCTCGTATAAACTTAGACCTGTATTGTATAGCTCTATAATATTTAATGGCTTACATATCGGTATAGCCTGAAGAGATATTCTCCAAATATTTTTTAACATAACTGCTCATAAATTGAACTTAAGATTTAAATCTAATGTTATTTTGTTTAAAAAGAAAGTTCGCCAGCTACAAAATGAGATATTTTTTTTGAAGGAAGTTGTATAATTATTCTACCAAGCTCATCGATACCTTTAAATATGCCGTTGACTGGGGTATTACCGTCATTAATTGTGACTGATTCATGTAGCTTATAAGCCTTTTCTAGCCAAGCTTTTCTAATCTCAGTAAATCCTTTTTGCTCCCAAATTTGATAATATTTTTCAAAATTTACTATAAATATATCAAGCAAAGTTGTCGGTTCGTGAATTGTCATATTCTCGGCAGAAAAACTAGTAGTTAGTTGATCAATATTTACTGGATTATCAATTATATTGATTCCTACTCCGATTATTAGGTAATTATTATTTGAAACAGTAAGAGATTCAAGAAGTATACCAGAAATTTTTTTATCGTTAATTAGGATATCATTAGGCCATTTCAATTTGATACTCTTCTGCTTTGAAGAATTGGCTTCGTAAAACTTCGAGGGGTTCGCATACTCACGTAGTTTGACTACGCTCCGTGTGCTCACCCCTTGTTTTACGTTCCAATTTTCCAAATCATTTGAGTATGGTTTGCTTATAATAAGAGCATTTATAGTATCATATACCGCAAGACCTGTTACAAAAGATAATTGAGGGAAAAGTGTCAGTTCTTTATTTGGCTTTAATAATAAACTGGCATGTAAATTACCTGGTAAGGATTGCCATTTTTTACCGTTCCGTGTGCGTCCTTGGGTTTGAGTTTTTGCAAGTATTGCATAATTTAAAGAAGGATTAGTTTTTGCAATTCTTATAGCCTCTAAGTTAGTACTATCTATCTCGTCGAAGATGAGTAGTTTATAGTTATTCATATATTAAGTTACTCCTATCTTTTCTTTATGTCATTCCCATGAAAACAAGAATCCGGGCTCTTTATTAAGTTTTTTCTGGATACCGTGGTCAAGCCACGGTATGACATCGTACGCATATAACATCAGGTTTTATCTCAAAACTTAATAAAGAAAGATGCAAAGAGTAAAAATCCTATAACGATGAAATTAATTAATAATAAACCATAGCGAACTGATATTTTCTTATCGGTAAGTATGTTATTATCAACAAAATACATAGTTTTGATAATTTTGAGGTAATAATAAGCAGCGATAACACTGGTAAAAATACCTATAAATGCCAGTAGATACTCTCCTTGGTTAATTGCTTGGTAAAAAAGATAATATTTACCTAGGAAACCTGCTAACGGTGGGATACCTATCATTGAAAACATAATAATTGATATAGCAGCGGCTAACGCTTTATGATTTGCCGCCGCTCCTTTTATACTTTCAAAAGTTGCATTATCTGCTTCATTTCCAAGTAATGCTAATAAACAGGCAAAAAATCCTAATACTCCTACCGCATATATCATCATATAAAGCATTGCGGCAAAATCTCCATCATTGCTATGCAATGCTACTCCAACCAACACATAACCGATATTTAAAATACTACTATAGGCCATTAGCCTTTTTAAAGATGTTTGCCTAAGTGCTCCAAGTGCCCCAAAAATCATTGATAAGACGGCTATTATTTTTACTAAATTAACACTAATAGAATGATAGTCACCGATAATTAGATTCATTACATTCAGTAAAACGGCAATTATTCCAATTTTTGAAGCAGTGGCAAAATACGTAACCGAGCTTATGGGTGAACCTTCATATACATCCGGTGCCCATGAATGCAGAGGAACACTTGCAAGTTTAAAGAATAAACTACTTAAAAAGAATATAACTCCGACTATTAAACCGATATTTACCGTATTATTATTTAATTGATATAAAATATCGCTAAATTCTAAGCTGCCGCTAAAGCCGTATATAAAGGAAATACCGAATAACGATAAACAGGTAACCAAGCTACCTAAAATAAAATATTTTAACGCTCCCTCAGAGGAACTAATATCTTTTAATTTGAATCCCGCAAGAACATATGCAATTAAAGCGGATAGCTCCATAGCGCAAAATAATAATAAAAAATTTCGTGCAGAAATTGCTGCAAAGATTCCTGCGGTGGATAACAATAACAAAGTAAAAAATTCATTCTTCAATTGTTCCTTATTAGTAGTACAGTAATCAAAATAAATCAGCATAGTTAATATAGTAAATACTAAAACTAAAGCTTTATAATTGCTTGTAACTGCGTTAGTAGCAAAGGAATTGTTAAATGCGATAGCTTCCTGGCCGGAAATTTTTAAAACCAAAAAAACTATTATTATCGATAATAAAATAGTAATATTAGCAATAATTTTATTTTTATTGGTAAAAATTACAGCAAAAAATTGGCTGAAAAGTGCAAGTAATATAAGCGCTAATTCGGGTATTAAAATATTAAATTGTGCAGGCATGATGTTATTCATAATTGAATTATTTTTATTATATCGTTCTTTTTTCTTCTTCTTTATGGTATATATATTTTATAGTAATTATCTGAAATTAAAAAATTTAAGTTAAAAATGCAGTCATTATCATTTATATTAATAGGATTAAATACGTTATGCCGTCAATTGCGGTTATCCGTTAGTTCGGTAGATTTTTATAAAGATGTATATAGAAATTATCAAGGTTACGGTATTAAATATTTATTTATTGTTTCTTTTATTGCTTCAATAATTTTATGTATTTGTACATTGAATTATATTGAAAATATTAAATATGTTACAAATCAACTGCCGGATATCCAATATAATAATAGCAAAATTTTTCTGGAGGAAGAAAAACCTTTATATTTATATAGTAAAAATAAAGATGTAATAGCAGCAATTGATATAAATAATCAGCTAACCGTTACAGAAAGAAGCAAAATACCGGTTATTTTGACTGAAGATCAGCTTATACTAAATTTAGTAGAAGGAGTTAGTAAGAAAAAATTAACTAATTATATTAAATATTCTAAGATATTTACCGGACAGAAAGCTTTAAGCCCAGAGATGGTAAAGAAATATTGCGCTTATATCGTATCTAAAATGCCATCTCTTCTTATTTATATAGGGATGCCGTTCTTTATTGTCCTTTGGTTTATTAAATGTTTATTTGAAATAAGTTTCATAATTTTATTAGTTTACGTCATAACAAATTTATTCGGCCCTAAATCTCTGATGAAAAACTGTATGAGATTGGTAATATTCGCGAGCGGCGTACCGCTGTTATTACAACCTATTATTATATTATTTTATCCTGCGTTTGGTCAAATGGTATTTCTTCTTCAAATGTTTACGGTCGGATTATTATTCACCGCTCTGTGGCAAATAAAAAATAAAGAAATCTATAAAAATTATTAAATAAATGACGATAATAGAGTCTGGCAAATCAGTTAACGGTAAAATATGGCAACAAAAACCTATCAATGAAAATGATATTTTAGAACTAAGCCGTAATCTAGGGATAAGTGATTTTCTAGCCAGGCTATTATCTTGCCGAGTAAGTAGTTTAGCTCATGCAGAAAATTTTTTATCTCCAAAAATTAAAAACCTGCTCCCTGATCCCTTCCATTTACTTGATATGCAAAAAGCGGTTAATCGAGTTATTACGGCAATTTTAAATAAGCAAAAAATATGTATATTTGCCGATTACGATGTTGACGGAGCAACTTCTGCAGCTTTGCTTAAAAACGTATTTAGAGATTTAAGACAAAGTTGTGATATTTACGTACCTGACCGTATAGCAGAAGGTTATGGCCCAACGCCACAAGCTATGCAAAAAATCAAGGATAATGGTACGAAATTACTGATTACCGTTGATTGCGGTGCTATGGCACACGAAGCTTTAAAATATGCTAGAGAGGTAGGGCTTGACGTAATAGTAATTGATCATCATATAAGTACAGACATACTGCCGGAAGCAATTGCGATAGTAAATCCTAATCGTATAGACGAGAAAAGTGAATATAAATATTTAGCTGCTGTTGGAGTATCTTTTTTATTTACCACCGCTTTATTATCAGAATTAAAAAAACAAAATTATTTCATCGATAATCCGATACCGAATTTAATGAAATATTTAGATTTGGTAGCACTTGGCACGGTTTGTGATGTGATGAAATTAATACAACTAAATCGTGCATTTGTTGCTGCCGGTTTAAAAATAATGACAAAAAGGCAAAATATTGGTATCAAAACCTTATATGATACTGCAGGGCTTAACGAAGTACCACGTTGTTACCATTTAGGATTTATTTTAGGTCCGCGAATTAATGCCGGCGGTAGGGTCGGAAGATCGAGTTTAGGAGCTACTTTATTATCAACGGAATGCGCAATAGAAGCAAATAGTTTAGCAATAGAGCTTGAGAAACATAATAATGAGAGGAAAGTAATCGAGCTAATAATGATAGAGGAAGCAACTAATATTGCTTTGACTCAGGAAAATAATAGTTTATTATTTATCGCAAAAGAAGGCTGGCATCCTGGAGTTATAGGCATAGTAGCAGGAAGGTTAAAAGATAAATTCAATAAACCTGTAGCAATTATAGCATTAAATGATGGCATAGGTAAAGCCTCATGCAGGTCTATTGCAAATATTGATTTTGGAGCTACAATTATTAACGCTAAAAATAAAGATTTGCTCATAGCGGGTGGAGGGCATGCTATGGCTGCAGGCTTTTCCGTAAAAGCCGAAAAATTACAGGAATTACAGGAGTTTTTAAATGAATGTATTAAATCTGATATAAGCAAATTAGGGGATCATACGCAAGCTGAATATGATTGTGTATTAACTAGTTCGAGCGTTAATATGTCGTTAATGGAAGAGCTGAGTAACTTAGAACCTTTCGGTAACGGTAACCCTGAGCCGATATTTAAATTTGATAACCTTTTTATTATAAAAGCGGACATTGTTGGAGGTAAACATATCAGGTGTTTACTTGCGCCAACATTTCAGGTTGTAGGACGGAAAGCATTACAAGCAATTACTTTTAATGCTGTTGCAACGCCGCTTGAGGAAGCAATATTTAATGCTCGAGGAAAAAAACATATTTCCGTAATAGGTTCATTAAAAACTAATAACTGGCAGGATAATTATACCGTTCAGTTACATATAAAAGACATAATATTAACTTGATACTCGTTCAAAAGTAGTAATATGTCATTCCTAACTAAGCGTTGTTGCGTGGCTCAAATTTTTGGTGTCATACCAGCGAAAGCTGGTATCTAACTTTTGCTATATTGTTAAGTAGATTCCTTCTTTCGAGGGAATGACACCGAGGATGTTTATGGTATTCACGCAGTAATGCTGAGCTAGGAATGACATTGAAATAACGCTGTATCTCAATTCTTCACTTAACAGGAATATATAAATGACTGATTTAAAAAAAACAAAAACTACAATTACTAATACAGCTACTTCAAAAGACTTGGCAGAAGTTCAAGAGCATTATCAGGATTATCCTTACCCATATAGAAATCCTGAAGAGGAGAGAACAAGGTTGCTTTCTATTGTCGGTGAGGGGTTAGGAGAATTAAATCATTTCTTATATAAAGGAAAAGAAAGTTTTAACGATGGCTTTCGTTGCTTAGTAGCTGGAGGAGGTACAGGTGATTCTACTATTTTTCTTGCCGAGCAGTTAAAAAATAAAAAAAATGCTGAAATAATATATTTGGATTTTAGCAAACCAAGTATGGAAGTGGCACAAAAACGTGCTGAAATACGTGGACTTACAAATATTAAATGGATTAACGATTCTATATTAAATATCCCGAATTTAAAGCTTGGGAAATTTGATTATATAAATTGTACAGGCGTGCTACATCATTTGCAAAATCCACCGGAAGGCCTAAAAAATTTAAAAGACTCATTGACCTCTAAAGGTGGTATGGGATTAATGGTCTATGCTAAATACGGCCGTACTGGAGTTTACCATATTCAGGAACTTATGAAAATGGTTAATAGCAAGGCGCAGAGTAGAGTAGAGGAAGTTATGAACGGGAAAATTATACTTGATAATTTACCTGTTACTAACTGGTATAAAAGAGGATGGGAGCTATTTTCGGATTATCAGAATTTTGGGGATGTAGGAGTATATGATATGTTCTTGCATAAACAGGATCGTGCTTATTCCGTGCCTGAATTATATGAATTTGTCCAAAATGCCGGTTTAAATTTTGTCGATTATCTTGATCCACTGGAAAAATTATTACTTAGACCTGAAAATTATATCAAAGATTTTTCTCTTTTACAAAAAATCAAGAAAATGGACAAAGTTCAGCAGCAAGCCATTAGCGAGATACTTACTGGTAATATTATTAAGCATTCTTTTTATGCTTCTAATCAAAAAGATAGCGTAGCAACTATTAATGAGCTTGATAACGTACCTTATTTCTATAATATTGCCAATTTTGCTAAGCAAGTTTATGACTATTTAGAAGCTAACCCAGGAAATAATATTGTTAATTTTACGGTGAATAACGGTATATTACAAAATGTGAATATTTCAATACCTATAATGGGTTATACTAAATATATTTTTAAATATATAGCAGAAGAAAAAAGTTTAAGAGAAATATTTGAAGCTATACGCGCAGAGTTAAAACAAGAAGTAACCAACGATATTTTATTAAATGAGGTTAAAACTATATTTGCTCCGTTATTTGAAGCAAATATTTTATTGTTAAAATATAAAAACTTGTAAGAGTTAATATTTTCTATGTCGTTTTCGCGTAGGCGGAAATGACATAGATAAATTTAAGCCATAACAATGAATCACTTTAACGGGAATGGCATAGGAATCTTTTAAATAGACTTACAAAACTCTACTAGTCTTTTAGAAAGGCTTTTAATATTATAATTCTCTTTTAATCTTAAATAAGCTGCTTCGGAAAATTTCTGCGCTTCATTTGGATGATCAATAAGATATATAATTTCTTCTGCTAAATCATTAATGTTGTTTTTTTTGCAAATTAGCCCTTCTTTCCTATGAGTTAAAATTTCGTTAGGTCCCTCGGTATTAAAACTAACTACAGGTAAGCTTGTCTCCATAGCTTCAAGTAATATGATACCGAACGGCTCATGTAGTGATGGTAAGCAAAAAATATCAAGCTCATCAAAAAATTTATCTTTATCTTCAACCCAACCAGTAAATGATACACAATCGGTAAGCCCTAATTTATGCGTTAGAGTCAATAACTTGTCTCTCTCTTCTCCGTCACCGCCTATAATAGCTTTAAATTTATATCCTTTATCCTTTAGGATGTGCATTCCTTTAATAAAAAAATCAGTTCCTTTTTTAGGAACGAACCTGGCAATCATGCCTATTACTATAGGATTCCTATATTGTTTATTTGAGACAAAATCTTTTTTAATATTTATCATGTTTGGTAGAAGAAAAATCTTTAATCCAATAAAATTATTTTTTAATAAATAGCTTTTCATATGTTCAGTTAGAGCAATAACATAATCACACTTTTTAAGGCCTTTTAAACTGTAATTGTGAGCGACTCCAATTAAAGGAATACGCTTAGGTTTAGCAAATCTACTAAAATTTATTGCCCTATTACCATGCGCAATAATTATATCAGCTTTAGTTTTATAGATTATATATTTAAGAATAAGGCATGAAAAAAAATCTATAGGGGCTAAATTTAGTAATTTGAAACTTTTTGAAGATAATAAAGCGTTTATTTTTGCCCCAAAGCTAGTAACATTTATAACTTCAACTTTTTGTAGTTTTAGGGCAAAACTATAATCTAAAAATGCCTGTTGAATACCGCCAAGGTCACGGCTTAGCATAATATTTAAAATTTTCATTTATACTCTTCTGATTTCGAGGATTATCTCAAGTGTTTTACAGTAAACAATATAGTTATTTATTTCCAAAACTCAAAGAAATTTGCTATAATGATAAATTCAAAATATTTAAATTCATAAAAATGATAAAAAAGATTAAATTTGTAAAAATGCATGGGCTAGGAAATGATTTTGTTATCGTCGATGCCAATGATTTGCCGAAGCAATATAACTTAACAAAGCTTGCCAAAAATATAGCAAATCGTCATACTGGAATTGGTTGTGATCAGTTTATTATTTATAGCAAATTAGAAGATTATTACAAGATGACTATTTATAACATAGACGGCTCCAGTGCTAAATTATGTGGTAATGCTTCAAGATGTCTTGCTAAGTTATTATATCTTAGATCGGAAGAGAAAAATATAACTATAAAGGTAGGAAATAAAAAACTAATATGTAGAGTTGAAGAAAATGATCAAATTAGTGTTAATATTGAAGAAGTAAGTTTTGTGGAATCTTGGATGCCTGAGCGTGAAAAGATTTGGGCAGTTGTCGAGCGTTACATGATTGATTTAAAGGAAACTATTTGTGTTGATGTTGGTAACCCGCATTTAGTTATTTTTAGTAGACTAAGCAATCAGGATAAAAATATAATCGGTGAGAAATTACAAGATAAAGAATTATTTAAAGATGGCGTGAATGTTAATTTTGCTGAAGTAAGAGATAACAAAATTTACTTATCAGTTTGGGAAAGGGGGGCAGGGCTAACGCTTGCTTGCGGTAGCGGCGCTTGTGCAAGTTTTGCGGCAAGTTTAAAGCTTGGCTTTACGCACTCACCTAGCGCCGTAGTGTTTGAACTAGGTAATCTTATTATGTCTGAACAAAATGAGCATATAATAATGCAAGGTCCTGCTAGCCTAGTTGCGAGCGGAGAATTTTATTATGACTAACTCCCAAGAAATAGTAACGTTCGGTTGTCGTTTAAATATCTATGAAAGTGAAATAATTAGAAAAAACTTGCTATTATCTAGTCTTGAAAATGTAACGGTCTTTAATACCTGTGCCGTAACTAGTGAGGCTGAGAAACAAGCAAGACAAGCTATCCGCAAAGCAAAAAAAAATAATCCTAATTTAAAAATTATTGTTACTGGTTGCGCAGCACAAAATAACCCGGCAATCTTTGCCGCTATGCCGGAAGTCGATAAAGTTATTGGGAATGAAGAAAAACTTTTTGCCGAGCATTATAGGCTTTCCGAAGAAAAAATAGCGGTTAACGATATAATGGCGGTTAAAGAAACCGCAAACCATTTAATAAGTAGCTTTGACGGTAAGTCGCGAGCATTTATTCAAGTGCAAAACGGTTGTGATCACCGTTGTACTTTCTGTATAATACCTTATGGTAGAGGGAATAGTAGATCAACGCCAATCGGAGCTATAGCAAATCAAGTTAAGCATCTAGTACAAAATGGTTTTAAGGAAATTGTTTTTACAGGAGTGGATGTTACCGCTTATGGTCCTGATCTTCCAGGTTCTCCGACATTTGCTCAGATGATTAAGCGGGTGCTTGGGCTAGTGCCGGAACTTACAAGGCTTCGCTTATCTTCAATTGATGTTGCTGAAATTGATGAAGAACTTTTTAATCTTATAGCATATAACCCAAGAATAATGCCGCATTTCCATATTAGTTTGCAAGCGGGTGATGATATGATATTAAAGCGTATGAAACGTCGCCATAATCGTCAAAGCATAATTGATTTTTGTCATAAGTTACGTGCTATTAGGCCCGAAGTATCATTTGGTGCTGATATTATAGCCGGATTCCCTACTGAAACGCTAGAGATGTTTGAGAATACTAGGAAATTAATTGCAGAAGCAGATTTGCAATATTTACATGTATTTCCATATTCAGAGCGAGCAGGGACGCCGGCCGCTAGAATGCCGCAAATATTAAAGTCAATTAGAAAAGAAAGAGCCGAGATTTTACGCCAAGAAGGACAAAAACAATTACATGAGTTTTATAAAAAACATATCGGGCAAAAAGTAAATTTATTGGTAGAAAATAACCATACTGCCCATACAGAAAATTTCATTCCGGTAAAGCTTACTAGCCCGTTAGAAGTAGGAAAAATTGTTAAAGCGACCTTAGTAGCGATAGAAGGGGAGCATATGTTGTGTGATTATCCTTTACTATAAAATATTTTAGGTCCACTAAACTCTTTTAATATTGCTGCTTTATTATCAAAAGTTATAGTAGAAATACATCCGTACCTCCTATTAATTTTACCCAGTAAAATATCTGAAAAATCAGCATTATATTTTTCGTAATCATTGAGAGAAAGCCATAATATTTCAGGTTTTTCAAATACAAATTCTGTAGTTGACAATATAGCTCTTACTGAATCAGTTATTTCTTTTTTAGAATATTTGTAGCCTCGTTCCAAAACCCAAATAAGTTCGCATATTACTATATTATTAATAAATATTGATTGTGCTTGATTTTCATATTGATTTATTACTTTATTTACAATAGCTGCCTGCTTTTCATCATCTTGGGTTAAGTATCTAACCAAAACGTTAGTATCAATAC
This sequence comes from Rickettsia endosymbiont of Halotydeus destructor, assembly GCF_049278075.1. NCBI lineage: Bacteria > Pseudomonadati > Pseudomonadota > Alphaproteobacteria > Rickettsiales > Rickettsiaceae > Rickettsia > Rickettsia endosymbiont of Halotydeus destructor. Next base: position 78,423 of record NZ_JAPNPB010000003.1, on the reverse strand, counting down.
CTATCATACTTACCTTTAATAATTTCATCCATTTTTTCGCAATTAATAATATTTTGAGGTTTTGGTAAGATACCTTGTAATTTCCTTACTGAGTTATTAATAGGTATAAGTATTATATGATTATCTTGAATAATGAATTCAACTTTGACACCTGAAGATAAATCTAACTTTTCTCTTATAAATGTAGGAATAGTTAATTGTCCTTTGCTTGTAAGCGTAGAATAATAACTTTTCATAATTACCTTACTTTAGTTAATATAGTATACCTACTATATTATAATAAGGAAAAATATTGTTCAACTTAATTTTATAGTAAATGTAAGAATCAACATTTTATGATAGTTTAAATGTATTGACAAAGTACTTACATAATGTAATATATTATATACTAATTAAAACAGGTGTTATATGAAATATAAACTGGATGCTTACGAGCAAGAACTTGAAGATAATTTTGAACAAATGATAGAATGTAATGATAAAGAAGAATATGAGAGGATAATGCAAGCAGCTAAGGAGCATGTGGCTAGAAAAAAATCAATTACTATTAGGCTTACCGAACATGATATTGAAGCAATGAAATTTAAGGCTTCTAAGAGAGGCATTCCTTATCAAACATATATTAATATGCTTATTCATTTAGACGCTGCAAAACTCTAATTTTTTTATGAAATTTAGATATAATTACGAAAAAAATGCAAAGCTATTGCTTGAGCGAAATATAAGTTTTGATGAAATAATTACCTATATTAATAATGGTAATATATTAGCTAGGACAGAACATCAAAACCAAAATAAATATCCAAATCAAAAAATTCTTCATGTAAGGATTTTTGACCCAGTATACTCTGTACCTTATGTTATTGAGGAAGATGGCACATTTTTCCTCAAAACATTCTATCCTAGTAGAAAAGCTAAAAAGAAATATTTAGATAAACAATAAACTTGTATGTTTAAAAACATTGCCATTTACGGTGGGGGGAGTTTTGGCACTGCTCTTGCTTGTCAGGTTGCTAGATGCTATAGTAATGCTGCTCTATTTTTACGTGACAACGACATAGCGAGTGAAATTAATATCAAAAAAACTAACAGTAAATATTTAGGCAAAATTATATTACCGAATAATATAGTAGCGAGTACGGATCTATTTAATATTAAAGATTTTGAAGTCATAATTATTGCTACGCCATCTTCGGTCTTTGAGGACACAATAAAATTATTAAAAGCTTCTTGTATTTCTTCTAATACTGTTTTACTAATTGCTACAAAAGGTTTTGCTAAAAATCCTACTGAGTTACTGTCTAATAGAATAAAATCTATATTACTTGACAATCCTGTAGCTTTTCTTGCCGGACCGAATTTAGCTAAAGAAATAGTACAAGGTTTATTAACTTCTGCAACTATTGCAAGCTCTGATAAGAATTTAGCCGATAAGCTCGCTGCTAGTTTAGCCTCAAAATTCTTTATTACTACTACTAGCGACGACATAGTAACGTTACAAGTAGCGGGAGCTATTAAAAACATAATTGCCATTAAAAGTGGTTTGTATGAGGCTGAGGCCCAAGGAGAAAACGCAAGAGCTTTGCTTATCACGGAGGCGTTAAAGGAAATAAGTATTTTATCGAAAGCCCTTGGCGGTATGCAGAGTGATTCGGATATTTTGCTTAAACCTGGAGTGGCAGGGGATTTAATTCTTACTTGTTATTCTAGAATATCGCGTAATGCAAGATTTGGTTATGAGCTTGGAACTTCCAGAGATAAAAAGAAATTTTTACAAGAATATAAAAGCCTTGTGGAAGGAAGAGAAGCAATAAAATTGGTATTAGATTTTATACAAAGATATAATCTTTCATTACCTGTTATTTCTTCAGTAGCTTCAGAACTAGAGTTATTATAATGTTTAAAATATCCTCAAAGGCAGCTCCAAAAATATTTAAAGAAATAGCACAGATAGTATTAAAGCTATTATTTATCTTAATATGTTTTTTTATATTATTATTTCCAGTAATAAACTTTAAAATTAATCTGGAAAGTGTTATTTTTCCTGCTTGTGAGATAATTTTGATTTACTATTGTACTTCATTATATGGCTTAAGCCTAGGTATAATATTTTTAGCGGGCATACTATGTGACTCGTTGTATTCAATGCCTTTAGGGACAAATTCTTTAGTATTTCTAACCGCTCATTTACTTTTTAAACTCGCTGCCCGGTTTTTTCTTGTTAAAAACTATTTAACAAATTTTATTATTTTCTGTGTTTATTGCTTTTTTATATTAAATTTCAGATGTTTATTGGTCTCAATAAAAAAATTAAATTCGGATGATTACGTCATAGTATTATTTCAATATTTAACTACTATATTTTTTTATAATTTAATTCGCTTTTTACTTGACCCTCCTTTAGACTATTTCAAAAAAAATGTTAAACAAAAAAATATTACATGACCAATTAGTGTCACGTCGTGCATTTGTAATTGGTTTAGGTAAGCTAGGGCTTTTATCGCTTTTAGGAATGCGGATGTTTTATTTGCAGCTTATTAAAAGTGAAGAATACAAAACCCTATCCGATAAAAATCGTATTAATTTTGTGGTTATTCCTCCTACCAGAGGACGAATTTATGATTTGGAAAATAATATGCTTGCAACAAATCAAGCCTGTTTTCAGTTATTATTAGATAGAAATAGCGGCACTAATTATTTGAATGAATTGGATTTAATAAGCCAGATTTTAAATTTATCTTCGGAAAAGCAACTTTTAATTAAACAAAAAATTAAAAAATCTGGTAGGCATATGCCTTTAATGATCCTTGACCAACTTAATTGGCAACAGGTATCATTAATTGAGGAGCAAAAACAAAAGCTGACTTCAATATTTATTGATATAGGTTATGCACGGTTTTACCCGTTTTCACAAGTTACCTGTCACCTAATTGGTTATACGGGCCGAGTAAATGAACAGGAAAAAAACGAGCAGAATATTTATAATATAAGTGATTTTAATATTGGTAAGTCAGGGATTGAAAAATATTATGAGGATACATTACAGGGAGAATTTGGTTATAAAAAAATTGAGGTTAATGCTTATGGTAAACAGGTAAGGGAAATTACTAATGTAGCTAGTAAACCGGGCGGCGATCTCCATTTAAATATTGATGCCAGGCTTCAAGCGCAAATACAACCCCACTTAAATCAACAGGGCTGTTCGGCAATAGTAACCGATGTTACAAACGGTAATATCTTAATTCTTGCCGCTTCACCCGTCTTTGAATCAAATAATTTTAGTAAATTATCGGAAAATTACTGGAATAGTTTAAATAATGATCCTTACAAGCCTTTAATCAATAAAACGGTACAAAATTGTTATCCTCCTGGCTCTGTTTTCAAAATAATTACCGTGCTAGCTGCACTGGAAGCGGGCATAAAACCTGATAAAACCTTTTTTTGCAACGGCGATTCAATGCTAGGTACCAATAGTTTCAGATGTTGGAATAATCACGGGCATGGGACTTTAGATATGCTAGGAGCTATAAAGCATTCCTGTAATATTTATATGTATGAATTATCAAGGATAATAGGGAGTGACAAAATACTGGAGACGGCCAGAAAATTTGGCTTCGGTTCAAAAACCGGTATTGATTTACCCTCGGAAAGCTCCGGATTTGTTCCTTCCAAAGAATGGAAAAAGCAAAAATTAAAATCTTCATGGACAATCGGCGATACTTTTAATTTGGCAATAGGGCAGGGCTTTACCACTGTTACGCCTATTCAACTAGCAAGATTTATAACGGCTATAGCTAATCAGGGTAAATTATATACGCCGCAAATAGCTAAAAATGATCCTGAATTTCAGCAGCTTGATATCGATCTACAAAATATTAAAATAATACAAGAAGGCTTATATAATGCAGTTAATATTGCAGGGGGAACTGCTTATTATAATAGAATTTTAGGAGAAAATCGTCAGCTTGCCGGTAAGACCGGTACTTCACAGGTACAATCAAAAGCAAATGCAAAAGATGATTTAAGCCGTGAATCTATCGCTTGGGAGCGACGTAACCATGGGTTATTTATAGGATTTGCTCCATATCATAATCCAAAATATTCGGTGACTATTTTTGTCGATCACGGAGGAGGAGGGAGCAGAGCTGCCGCTCCCATCGCTCGAAAAATTATGTCTGATGTTTTGGATAAATATAATTCTGATGTCATTCCTGCAAAAGCAGGAATCCAGAAAAATTAAACTAAAGAGTAACGATAATTTATAATTATATAGAAAAAAGCCTTAGAAGCTAAGGCTTTTTAGCTTGGATTCCCGCCTTCGCGGGAATGACATCGAACTAGCTAATTCTTTAGAAGATATTAATTTTTTTAAAAAATCACAGGGTTAGTATATCAGTATGTTACTGTAGCAGTAATAGTATCAAGGTAAGAACCTGCTTGAGCAAGAGGTTGGGCAGGAAGAGTTGCATATATTGTATGGTTGTTAGTTCCGGAACCGACAACAAGTGTGAAACTGCCGGTAACTACAATACTAGTGAGATTAAGGATTTGAGTTCTAGCATTATCTTTATATAAATTATAATTAAGGGTTTTTACTCCGGTTTTCATTTTGCGAGGTGTAAAAGTCCCTGATGAGCCGGTATTAAAACCTACGCTATAATTAAGAAGCAAGCCGACTAAACCTGTACATGTGACGGACATATTAATAGTAAGCGGGATAGGAGTATTGGCAAAAGGAGCAAAATTACCAAATGCAACTGTTGAAATACTAGCAGTACAAGCAGCAAAACTATTGGAAACTAAACTTAAATTAATACAAATAAAAATTAGAGTTCTTGCTATTATTTGCATACTACCTCTCCCAAATCTAATATTAAATCTGAGGTATTAAAATCATTATTAATAGGTGCTTCAAAGTGGCAACAATCATCATCTTGACAAGCTTTGCCCTTTAATGTTCTTAAATCTTTAATATTATGTATATATAATCTCCCTTCATATCCGACAAATAATTCCTCTTTTAAACCTTCAACCGTAACGATTTTATCAAAAGAGATAACTTTCTTATTACCGTCTACTAAAACCATTTCTACACTATTGACTATAGTAACGCCGAAATCTACCACAACTGCATTTTTCCATTTTGGAGCTATGTTTAAAGTTAGAGAATCAAACTCGGTATCTAAAGGAAGAGTTTCGTCATCTAATCTTATCTCCGATGATATGTAAGGCAAAACGTTAGGTATAAGTACTTTTCCGTCCTTATTAGTATAACCGGTTATCAAGTTATTATTGTAAATTGCGACATTTTTTAGTGTTCCTACTTTGACTAAAGCTAAACTATCATTAATCGGTCTAGTAAAGTAAAAATCTTTATCTAAGCTAACAATACTTCCCTTAAATTCCAATTGTGAAGTTAAATTTTTATTATATTTATATAAATATAATGCAGCATCACCGATTTGACCGTTTCTATTAAATTGTAAATTATAATCTGTAGTTTTACTTTTCATTAAATTTGCGCTATATCCAAAGCCAAGGGGCGTACTTACCGGGGCAGAGAAATTAATTTGCTGAGTATTATATTTATTGTGATAGGAGTTACTTATGCTAGCACTTTTTGAACCGCCAAGATTCATGCTAAAAGTTATATAAGCAAAAGTATGTTGATGCTTTCTATTTAAATCTGTTCCGGCAGTAATATTAAAAAAAGTGTTTTGAGTAATATCTCGTTGATAGCTAGTCGATATAATCTGCAAACGCTTACTTTTTCTTTCAGTAGTATCTATGGCAAAAGATAAAAAATTAACTGAAATACTACCGAGTGTTTCATGATTATAACCCGTTGACATTTGATAGCTTATTTCAGAAGAGGTAACTAATGGATAATTATAAATATCATAATAATTATTACCGTTTTTACTAAGATTGGCATTAAAATCCCAGCCTGAAGACTCATAACTATAACCTATAAGCGCTCTTTGAGCATTATTGATATTATGGAGATTAGAAGCTAGAGAAGCGGTAATTACCCCATAATTACCGATTTGAATGTTATTAGTAGTACCGATTGTGCCAAAGTTCTTTAGGGATTCAAAATGTATGCCGCTAGTCCAATAATCGGACATCCCCTGCATATAATCGGCACTTGTAATAAAATATTGATACTCGTTACTTTCTATTGCAAAATTTTGTCTTTGAATACCAGTAGCAAAAGAAAAATCCGATAATCCTTTTGCCAATAAAACAGGAGCTACATAATAAGGGATAGTAACTGTTTGGATTTTACCAGTAATATCTTGAGTTTTGACTACCAAGTCGCCTCTGCCGGTGATAACTGGTAGATTAAATACGTTAAAATCGCCTATTTTAGATTCGCCGTGATAAATAGAACTAGCATTTGCATAAACGTCAAGAGTACTTGGCAATTCTGATTTACCGGCAAATTCCAATAGAGGATGAGTAATTAAATTCGGTCTTATCGAAAAGTTAGTAGCATATTGCAAACCGATGAATCTAGTGCTATTAGACCAATCTGCTGGACTTGTGAGACTATCTCCAATCCTCCATCTAGCAATATTCTCGACATTATCAAATGTCCAATTTGTTTCAAGTCTAGTAAAAATATTATAGTCTCGTTTAAAATTCTTTTTTTTACTAAAACTAGAATTTATCGGTACAGTTCGCATAACAATACTGTTACTCAACGTTCCATATTTACAGAAATAATTTAATTCTTGAAAGCCAGCTAGAGATTTAGTATCCGATGTATCAGTGAATGTTAAATCATAATTTAGAAAGGCTCCGCTTATAGGTTTACCGGAAATCACTTTTTCAGGTATTTCTATAGCATTAAACTGTTGAAGTTTCATCTGGTTTGGAGAGAATTTAATTTCTAAAGCTAAGGTTTCTTCATCCAAATGATAGTTTGTTCCTGGGAGTAAATTTAAATTAACATAACGTATATCGTTTAAATCTATGCTAGCACTCGCTAAATATTCATCTTTAATATTAAAGGCCTTCAGATCATCCAAAGGAACTAACATGTGATTTGCGTTATTCTTTATTACTATAGAAAAATTTTCAGAATCAATATAATTAACCCTTAATGTTACTATTAATGCTCCATTTTCTATATTACCTTTCATACTATTTTCTGTATTATCGTCAGCAAGGCCGGTAGTTATTAGTAAGGTAATACCTGCAATTAATAATACCTTTTTAAGAAATTGTTGATTTATTTTCATTCCCACAATCTCTTTTCCACTTCCACAGTGATGATGGGTGTCAACGCCTGTTATACCGTGGCTTAACCCGCCCCGTTTGGTGTCATTCTAGTTCCTTGATCATGGCCTCCAGTCTCTTACTAAAGTTTTTTCTGGACCCGTGTTCAAGCCACGGGGTGACATTTCTCAATTTTTGAAAGACGGACAACATCCTAATTTATAGTTACCGGTACTCCAAATTCTACTACAAACTGAACCTGAGATTGCATACCTGCACGTCTATGCGCTAGCTCCTTTACCCCAATTCGATAAGCATCCTGTTTTTTGCTATAACTTATCTTATTAGTTAAGGTAATACGTATTAATTGATTTCTTCCGGCGCCAATTCTAAACATTACAGGTGTTGCCATTAAATCCTTTGTTTCCTTCAAAACTTCCTTACCATTTATATATTCTACTTTATACAACATTAACTGAAAGCTCTTCGGCACATCATTATCATTTCTTAAATTAATATTGGCTATCCTATTATCTTTATCTATTGTCAATTTTACTGGTGCGATGGTAAAAGCAGCTTGAACAACAGAAGAATTAAGGCAAATTAATATTAAAGTTAATAAGGTATAAAATTGTTTTTTCATAATTATTCTCTATAGTTTAGAAGTTTACCGTTACAGTTATCGTATCCGCATAAGTAGAATCAACCGGCGCAGTATTCTGACCTGAAGGAATTCTGCCATATACTATTATTCCCTGAGTATTACCGTTCCCCACACCTGCTACCGTGTCAGTCCCTATTATATCTCCCCAATTGTTATTTCTACCGGTGTCGGAGTAAAGGAAATAGTTTAGAGTATTTGTTACAGGGGTTCCTCTCATTTTACGTGTTGAGGTGGTACCTCCGCCTAAACCGGCATCCAGGCCGATGGTATAAGTGGTACCGTTGGTACAAGTTACGTTAATGGTAGTTATTTGGTCTGAATCGGCTGTATATATATAACTACCGAAAGGAAGAGGATTTGCTGAAACCGTACATTTATTCTCAATTTGCGCAGTAACTAAAAAATCAGTAGTTGCGGGAGAGGCAAGCGCGCCACCAGTGAATATTATTAGACCGATTAGAATAAAATAATGAATTAAATACTGTTTCATAAAATAGTCTCTATGGAAATGTTAAGGTTACGGTTATCGTATCGGCATAAGTAGAATCTACAAAAGCAGTATTCTGCCCTGACGGAATCCTGCCATAGACCGTTACTGCTTGAGCAGTACCATTTCCAAGACCTGGTACTGTGTCAGTACCTACTATATTACCCCAATTAGTGGTCCTTCCCGAATCTTGGTAAAGCGAATAATTAAGGGTGCGAGTATTAGGAGTTCCTCTCATTTTGCGTGTTGAAGTGGTAGCCCCAGACGCAAGCCCTGCATCTAGGCCAATTTTATAAGTTGTACCGTTTGTACAAGTTACGTTAATAGTTGTTATTTGATCTGAATTGGCCGTATACACATAACTTCCGAAGTTAAGAGCATTTGCTGAAATACTGCACGCATCAAGGATAGTAGCAGTCACCTGAAAAGTAGTATTGGTAGTAGCTGCCGTAGCATTTCCTGTAACAATCAATATATTAAAAATTATGAAGGTAATTCTCCAAAAGGATTTTTTAAGATACTTCTTCATAAATAATATATTTTTAATTGAAAAATAGTAATCTTTTTAGTTTAAAATGATTTTTATCCCTAGATAATTTAAATTACTTAGTTACCTTGTCTTAAACAACAGTTTGATGACTTTAAAAAAGCTTTTCAATAATATAAACTATCTTCATATCTAAATTACTGAATATTAATAAAGTAATGATATTTTAAGCACAAGATTCCATAAGTTACCTTAAAGAAAGTATTATTACCAGTTTTTAATAATTGTTTTTCCTAGATAATGTATTGCATAATACTATTTTTTTCTATATTTTTCGATTGAGAGGATATTGTCGGTATACTAGTACTTTAATCGTCATTGCGAACGATTAAAAGGAGCGCGGCAACTAGAATACTCCGGTCGTCATTGCGAGAAGGCACAAAGTGCCAACGTGGCAATCTTATACAATAAATTGCTTCGCTTCGCTCGCATTCATAAATAATAAAAAACAAAATGTATGTTAAAAAAACTTGGTTTCTGGTCGGTTTTCGCTTTGGTAACCGGCAGCCAAATCGGTACGGGAATTTTTATATTACCAGCAAGTTTAGCTCCTTTCGGAATATATAGTGTTTGGGGTTGGATATTATCCTCCTGCGGTGCCATTAGTATTGCATTATTATTTGCCACTTTATGCGCTAGATTCCCGAAAACCGGGGGGCCGCATGTATACGTCCAGGAGGCATTCGGTAATTTTGCGGCTTTTTTTATCGGTTGGACTTACTGGATTATTTCCTTTGTCAGCTCCGGCGCGGTAATTATTTCAGCAATTGGTTATTTAACTCCTTTAATCGGCGAGCAAACAAATTTAGTTTATTTATTTCTTGAAATATCGTTATTAATTGCCATTGCCGCTTTAAATTTAAAAGGTCCAGAACTTGCTGGGCGTGCTGAGTTTTGGCTAACCATTTTAAAATTTATTCCTTTATTGATAGTGGCCATATGTGCGCTATGTCGGTTTGATGTTAATAATTTTGTTATTGATAAAAAAGTGAATAATTTAAGTATGGCGGAACTTATGGGTAGGGTAACGCTATTAACTTTTTGGGGCTTCATTGGCATTGAGTGCGCCACTACTTCGGCGGGCGCGGTAATTAATCCTTCCAAGACTATCCCCCGTGCCATAGTACTCGGCACTGTTTGCGTGGCGGCTTTATACCTTATTAATAGTATTGGGATAATGGGTTTGATTCCCGGCGCGCAGTTAATGTATTCTAAAGCGCCGTATGTTGATGCAGCGCGTTTACTATTCGGTGGCAGTTGGCATCTATTAATTTCTTTGATAGCATCGGTTATTTGTATCGGCACATTAAATGCCTGGGTATTAACCAGCGGGCAAATTGCCTTAGGGCTTGCGGAAGACGGGTTAATGCCCCGCTTATTTGCCAAAAAAAATATTAATGATGCACCTATGTGGGGGCTTATTATAAGTTGCGCAGGGATTGTGCCGTTATTAATTTTTACGGCTAATGAGAGTTTTTCTGAACAAATTACTCAAATAATGGATATGTCGGTAATTGCTTTTTTATTCGTTTATCTGATTTGCGGCATAGCATTTTTAAAAATACTCTTTAACTCAAAAGAAAAATTTGCTTACTATTATCCACTAATCGGCATTTTATCGATTATTTTTTGCGGTTGGATTATTTACGAAACCCCTGTAAAAACTTTAATCATCGCTAGTATGTTTACTTTTAGCGGTTTGCCTGTATATTTTTTCTGGTATCAAAAAAAAAAGTACCATTAACAGATTCTTTTTGGTGATTTTGTCGTTAAAACTTGACTGCGGTGCTCACGTACGAAAAAGTACGCTGCGCTCCTCGTCTGCATTTTGCCTAAAAATTCCTCAAAAATAATTCAGTTAATGGTACTTTTTTAATGAAAATAATAATGAAATGATTAAAAAGAATATCGAATTTTTACGAAAGTTATTTATAGAATGCGGCATAAATGGTTATTTTATTCCGTCTAACGATAAATATATGAGTGAATACGTGCCTGAATATGCTAAAAGGCTTGAGTATATTACGGGTTTTACGGGTTCAAACGGGCTAGCGGTAATCTGTGAAGATATGGCTTTATTTTTTACCGACGGTAGGTATCTGGAGCAAGCGGCTAGAGAGCTTGATTTAAGTAGTTTTCAAATTTTTGATCTCAAGGATATCTATTCATTTCCCTGGGGAAATTATATAAAGGAAAATACCATGTTAGGTTATGATCCTGAACTTTTCACTTATCTGGTAAAATCTCGGCTTTTTAGTAATTTAAAAACGCCTTTACATAAAATTACTGGTAATTTAGTTGATCAGATTTGGGAAAATCAGCCTAGTGTGCCGGCTTCTAAAGTATATTTACACGATATCGCATTTGCCGGTATTTCTCATAAGGAAAAAATAGAAAAATGTCGAAAAGTTTTGATAGAAAACTCAAGTGATACCTTAATTATTACCGATGCTAGTTCTATATGCTGGTTATTAAATCTGCGTGCAAGTGATGTTGCTTACTCTCCTTTGATGTTTTCCCTGGTAATACTAACTAACGAGCAATTATACTTATTCATAAATTCTGCAAGAATTGATAAGGAAATTATTACTGCTCGCCCTGAAATAACAATTTTACCGGAAAATGAGTTTGAAAATATTTTATTGAAAAATAGTCAAAAAATCCTTGTTGATAATAATTTTCTATCGATCCATATAATGGATTTGATAGCTGACAAAGAAGTTAAAAAGGTTGTAGACCCTTGCCAGCTATTTAAAGCTTGTAAAAATAAGATAGAAATTCAGCATGCGATTAATTTCCATGTTAATGATGCAGTAGCATTATGTGAATTTTTTGCCGAGCTTGATAGCCTTAATAATTTATCTGACTTTACCGAGTATGAGTTGGCGGAGAAATTAACAGTATATAGAAGTAAACAGGCCAATTATATAAGTGATAGCTTTCCAACCATTTGTGGTTTTAAAGAAAATAGTGCAGTTATTCATTATCAGGCAACCCGCCAAAACGCCAAAAAAATTGCAGGAGAGGGGATATTACTAATTGATTCCGGGGGGCAATATTTAGGCTGTACAACTGATATAACCAGGACAATTGTAATAGGTGAGCCGACAAGCGAGCAGAAGAAACGTTATACGCAGGTTTTGAAAGGTCATATTGCCTTAGCAAATGCAAAATTTCCTAAAAGTCGAATTACAGGAAGCAATCTCGATATATTAGCTCGGCAATATTTATGGCAAGATCATTTAGATTATCCACATAGTACAGGACATGGGGTTGGCAGTTTTTTAAGCGTTCACGAAGGACCGCAAAGTATAAGCTTACGCAACCAAATTATTTTACAGCCAGGAATGATTTTATCGAATGAACCGGGCTATTATATACCGAATAATTTCGGTATTAGAATAGAGAATTTAATGTATGTTAAAGAAAATAATGAATGGTTAGAATTTGAGACTTTAAGCTTAGTGCCTTATGCTAAGGAGCTAATTGAGGGCGCCATGCTAAATATTGACCAAATAAATTATATAAAACAATATTATCAAAAAATTAAATCTAAAATTTATTCCTTATTATCGCACAATGCTAAGATGTGGTTAGATAAACAGATAAATTTTTTCATAGAATAGCTATTATTATATTTGACTGTAATAATGTTTATTGCTATAAACCTTTATAGTTAGTGTTTATATGAATGCTAAAAACGTTTTCGATGTCATTCTAGTTCAAACGGGAATCCAGAATAATTTTCATACTCGTCATCGCGAGTGAGCATTGTTGCGTGGATCAAGTTTTTGGTGTCATACCAGCGAAAGCTGGTATCTAACTTACTATATGTTGTTACATTGTTAAGTAGATTCCCTCTTTCGAGGGAATGACACGATTTAGGACATTATCGTACGCAACAACACCCGCTCGCAGTGACATCTACTGGGTTCCTCACCTAGAGCGGAAATGACATAAGCAATTCTATTTTTGTAACGACTCTAAAATGGGGCGTAGCCAAGCGGTAAGGCAACGGTTTTTGATATCGTCATTCGGAGGTTCGATCCCTCCCGCCCCAGCCATTCGCCATTTTCTGGCAAATTCACGAAAGTATCAAAGGGCGGACGCAGCATATAATCAAGATTTTCAGGTTTTAGTGTTAGCAAACCTAAACCTTTAGTATCTACTTTTATTCTGAGTATATATAAAATTTTTGTTACTTTTTGCGTTACTAACTGTCTAGGTTCAGTGAACAAAATTTAAATTAATCTATTTTAGTTCTTTTTTGCTGCAAATTATAAGATTTTTTTGAAATATGAATCACTATTCCTACAAAAATCTTATTAATTTTCGCTAAAAAATATCTTAAAATATAAATAACTTAAATTTTGTTCACAGAACCTAATAAAAGCTTGATATTTGAAGGTTAAAGTTAGACATATTCTTACCATCTTGCATGTCTTTTGCTTTGAGTAGTAGCAAGATAATTCGGCGTAGAAGAAGGGGGAGAGACATTATTGCCTTTGCTATGTTGTTGCACAACACTATGTTCTTTAACTTGTTGCTGCTTTTTGCTATATGTTATCGGAGAAGCTTCAATAGTGTATGTTTTGTCATTATTATATTTAATGTTCATCATATTTAGTTTTTTATCAGATATTGCTTTCTCAATCTCCTTGTGCTTTTCTTCCACGTCCTTTAAGTCTATTTCCCTTCCATTATATGTAAATTTATCTCCTAGAGCGTTTTTAGCTGCTACTTGTAACTCCTTACCTATTATTGTATGAATAGTTCCTAATTCATTTTCTCCTTTTCCACTTTCATTAACATATTTTGCTATTATGCCCCAATATCCATCTTTACTACTGCTTTCAATAATTCCTATCCCTAAATTGACCATGGCAAGTGCTGTTGTTGCATATTGTTTGCCTCTTTCACCACCATCTCTAATAAAATCTTTTTGAATATCAGCCATTATATTATGCTTCTCTCTCCCAATCCACCCGCCAGGATTTAATTTATTCAAACCGCTTGCTCTTGTAAATGTTGATGCTTCTGATTCTTTTAGATTTCTTATATATTCGACTACATTCTGTGCAGATTTAAATTCCAGCAAAGGATAGCGTTGCTTTTTACTATAATCATTGGCGATATCTAATATTTCATTTCCTCGTTTCTCCTTAATCAGCAATTCAAATTTTCTTGCTTGAAATTCAGATTCACGGCACATTATGGAATTAGAGGGGTCAGTATTTACAAATACGCCGGTAATTGGGTCATTTTGATTTCTACAAGCTATGCCTATTGAAAAGCAAGATTGTGGGTCTGATTTTAATTCATAAATTTTTTGTTTCATTTTTTATCTCTGTAATTGTACTAGGTTCTGTGAACAAAATTTAAGATGTTTTTTAGCGAAAATTAATAAGATTTTTGTAGGAATAGTTATTCATATTTCAAAAAAATCTTATAATTTGCAGCAAAAAAGAACTAAAATAGATTAATTTAAATTTTGTTCACAGAACCTAATTCTTAAATAAGATTATAGATATTTTAATCTAAATTTGCATCAATATTAAAATATTATTTTGGTGCTATTATATAGTTGATGGTAAGAATATATGATTATAAAGATGTATAGTTAGTAGTTGCAATATTCATTTAATAATTTATCATATTATTATAATAATTTATTATATTATTTTTTTAATTAAAAGGCGTAACATGAGTGAGGAATTTCTAAAAGCTGTACGTGATAACCATTTAAGTAAAGTTAAAAAACTAATAAGTTTGAGTGATCTAATAGATTTAAATGCAGTGGATAAGTCGGGAAAGACAGCATTACAGTATGCTATCATAAATAATAATCCGGAATTAATAAAATTGTTTATTGGTTTTGGAGCAAATATAAATGTTAAAACCCGGCAAGGAAAAAATCTATTTGACTTAGCTATGGATAATAAATCCGTAAGCGATGAAACATATATATTATTATTGAAAGCAGGGGTAGATGTATCTACGATGAGTCCACGTAAGTTCTATCCCTTATTAAATAAACTCTTTCCAATCTTATTAAAATCTGAAATTGATATTAGTACTACTATAGGAAAATTCAAAAGAACATTATTACATTATGTTGCTGAGGATAATAATATTAAGACGGCTGAAATATTAATTAGTCATAATATTGACGTTCAAGCTCAAGAAATAACCGGAAACACTGCATTACACATGGCAAGAGCTCCAAAAATGGTAAAAATTTTATTAAAAGCAGGTTCAAATATAGAAGCCAAAAATAGGCTAGGACGCACTCCTTTACATAATGCTATTCTTTATGCCAATAAGCGTAATATTAATATTAAAGATAATTACAATGCAGTACTGAAGTTAATAAAAAATGGAGCTAACCCTAACGCAGTGGATTACTATGGTTTTTCTCCTTTAGATTATGCTATTCGTATTAAAAATCCTAAAATATTTGAATTGTTAATAAATGAAGGGGCTAAGATTAAGGAAAACAGCTATGAATTATTTTGTCAAGCATTAGAACATGGTAATTTTGTTGCAACAAAGTATTTATTTAAACAGGAATTTTTAAATAAAATTGATGACAAAAATGGACGAAATTATTTACATCTAGCAGCTATCGGAGGAAATAAAGCAGTATTAGAATATTTAGTAAAGCAAAATCCTATTAATAAAGAAGAACTATCTCAGTCTATTGACAAGCAAGGCAATACACCAATACATATAGCAGCCCAAAATAATCAACTTGCAATAATAGAAGATTTTCAAAAAATTGGATTTGACATAAATGCCAGGAATGCAAATGGTGATACTGTCTTGCATATTGTTGCAGCAACGCAAAATTCTGAAATGATTAAAGAATTAATAGAATTAGGAGCTGATATAAATATTAAAAATAAAATTGGTGAAACTGCATTAGATAAAATGGAGCAAGGTTCTAAAAATATTAATAAAAAACTAAGCAATAAGGAACTACAAGAACTCTTTAAAGAATCCAATATAATAGCACGAACCGGAGAGGTTAGCGATGAAACTAAGTACCTACATCAATATCGTCTAGATGGAGATTATAAAAATATGGAACGTGACGGTAACAGAGGAAGAAGTGCGACCCTTCTAGTACCAGATGTCAATATATCTCTATTTCACACAGGTATAGGCTTATTATATAATGCAGATGAGTCTACAATTAGACATTTTATGCCCCATGACTTTTGGACAGATAACGCACGTAGAACAGAAGATTTTTTTAATATGAAAATTGATAGCAAAAAATTTGTTCAAACGCAATCAAAAAAAGAATTTATAAAAACGTACAAGGGTTTTTTAAAAGATAATCCTCAAAAAGATTATAATGAAATAATAGCTAATTTATATCCTAAAGGATTAATTGGAATAGCTTTACAGGATGACGACCCCAGCCATAAATTATCTGCTTTAGAAGCAAAATATTATGTTTCTGAGAAATATGGTATGGATTTACCTATGACTATAGTAAAAAATGGAAAACTAATACCATGGAATCCTAAAACAACCGAAATCGGCAAATTATTAGCAAAGGTAAAGCAAAAAGATATATCTGAATATGGATTTGTTAAAAAAAGAGGAGAGTTAACCTTATTAAATAAAAATGAAGTAACGTACAATGAAGTTAAAAATTTTTTTGAGGGAATAGATAAAAATAATACAGAGAATAATTTAAAGAAATTATTAAAATTAGTAAATAAAAGATTAAAAGATGATAATTTATCTACTGTAAGTACTTTAAAAGATTTTATAATTCATAAACAAGATATAAAGGATCTGCTCACTGAGCTTGAAAAAGATAAAGCTATTAAATTAAACGAACAGGAATTAGAAGCAAAAGTTTTAGAAGCTTTGTCATCTATGCAAAGTGCACGGTCTAATAAAAATAGTTTACCCCAACTTGAAAAATATAACTCTATAAAAGATATTTTATCACAAGAATTAGCCGAAGAGAAGAGAATACCAAGTATAATTGACGGGCTTAAAGAGTTAATACAAGGTGATATAATAGAAGATCTAAAACAAAGCCGAAATCATAAAGAGTTTAAAGAAAAAGTAGACGACATTGTAAATATTCATAGTCAAGAAGACATTGTGCCTGTAAAACAAAAATTAAAAACTTTAGACAAATGGTGTGAAGAAATTATAAAAACAGATAATTCTCCTACTTTTAAAAATATCTCTAATATTGTAAAGCATGCTTTTAAAGCTGTTATAAATATAGGAAATAAAACAGTTTTCGAAGAAGAGAAAAAGAAAATGCATTTTTATATAAATGCAATTAAGGATGCTAGAAAGAATATTTTAACCTCTATAGAAAAAATAAGAGAAACTATAAAGAAAGATAATTCTCCCGCTGTTATTCCCCAGAAAAATCAAAAGCCCAAGAAGCTAGGTAAGGGGATAGTAAAGTAGATAATAATATGAGAAAGACAAGGTAAATAATATCTAATATATTTACTGTGTCTTTCTCTAACATTCTGAATATTTGTCCGCAGTAGCCTTGAAAAACAATATTTGGTAGCTCATTCGGCTTTCTCGTAAAATTTCTTTTTAATAATTTCAGCAAGTTTTTTAACTTCATTAAGAGGCGTGTAATTATATTTTTCTAAAACAGTAGTAAATTTATCAAGAATTTTTACTATTTTCTGTTGTGCTAACTGCTGGATAAAAGCTTGATGCTTAGGGGATTTAAAGCTAGCAGGACAAAATACATATAGAGGTTTACCACTAGCTGCGGCCTCACTACACATTGAAATCGAATCGGCAGTAGAGACTATATATTCCGCTTGGGACAGCATGCCTAAATACGGATTAAATTCATCGTTTTTAGTAGGATCGTAAATAATTGTAGATAAGGGTAGGCTGCTTTTGATAATTAACTTCGCTGATTTCGGGGTACGTCTGCTAAAACTAATAAAGAAAGTTAGTTTTCGAGTGTTATTTACTCTAATTAATAATGAAGCTAATAACAAAGCATCCTCATCACTAAACTTATAGTATTTATTATTCCCGCCGATAATAATGGCTATGAATTTTTCAAGATTAGGATAGTTTTTATGCAATGCTTTAGCGGCAGCGGGTAGTTTCGGTAAAACGCCAGTAAGTGCTCCGGTAATTCTTATAACATTTGAGGATTGATACGCAAGTTTGTCGTGGTTAGGTAAGACTACGGTATCAAATTCATTATAAGGAATATCTGGCTGCATTAATTGAATCAGCTTTATTTTATTATTAGATTTTTTCTTTAGATAAAACGCAAACGCCGCCGTCCTTCTACCGGCAGTAATTATTATATCAGGAAAAGCTTTGGTTGCTAAAGATTTCAATAATTTATTTTTGATATGAATAGGTTTTTTTTTAAGTAAAAAATTCGGTAATTTACCAAAAAAAGTATACTCTAGTTTTATTAGCGTATATTTTCCTCCCAGTTCTTCCGCTAGTGCTATAGCCTGGTTGGTATTACCGACTATATTATCACCGAGTACCCAAATAATCATATTTCTTTTTATTAAGTTTTTAGATTGCTGTTTTTAGATTGCTGTGCGACCGAAGGTAGCTCGCAATGACGTTTGTAGAATCCTACTTCACAAACAAAGCCCTGGTATGTTTACTATGTCGGTAAGGCTTAAAGCTTGATCGCAAGCATTTGCCAGCTCGGGCATAATAGGTAATTTACACACTAAAGGTATATTATATTCTTTTGAAAAATATTCGCCACTATTACCGTCAAATATATTTAAAATTTTTCCAGAAGCAGGATCATTTAAGTAGCTCATATTTTCAATGATACCTAATACAGACAGGCTTAACTTTCGGTATAAATCAATAGAGCGAATTACATCTATTTGCGACATTTTTTGCGGAGTAGTGACAATTATCACGCCATTTAAATGATAATTTTCTAAAATACTCAAGTGAATATCGCCGGTACCAGGGGGCATATCGATGATTAGATAATCAAGGTTATCCCATTTAGTTACCGATAGTAATTGATAGACAGTTTTGCTAGTCATCGGTCCACGCCAAATAATCGCCGAATAATCTTTAACAAAAAAGCCAATAGAAATAATTTGAATATTGTGAGACATCAAGGGAATTATTCGGCCATTCATTGTTTGCGGTACTCCGCTTACACCAAATATTTGTGGAATTGACGGACCGTAAATATCGGCGTCGGCTATTCCAACCCGGTATCCTTCCTTGTTTAATTGCTGAGCAATTAGAGCGGCAATAGTAGATTTGCCAACACCGCCTTTGCCGGATGCAACTAATATTACTTTTTTTACGTTCTCTATAAAATATTTAACTTTTTGAGTTTTTTTATCTATATTTTTGTTACCGGTGAAGATAATTGTTATTTTGCCAACACCGGGAATTTTATTAAGCTTATCTATTACTTTCGCTTTTACTTCCTGTGCTTCCCCAGCAGGTTGGTCAGATATATCAATTGAAAAACCTATATTATGATCTTTAATAATTATCTCCGAGATGATCGTAGTTAAATTAGTGCCGTCTTTAAATATAATATTCTGAAGTTTATTAAAAATCTGTTGTTTATTCAAGTCAGTCATGAGTAAGTTTCCTTTTGAAGTCATATTTAGTCAGGTTCTACGAACAAAATTTTAATTATTTATATTTTAGGGTATTTTTTAGCGAAAATTAATAAGATTTTTGTTAGAATAGTTATTCCTATTTCAAAAAAATCTTATAATTTGCAGCAAAAAAGGACCAAAATAGATTATTTTAAATTTTGTTCATAGAACCTAGTATACTGTTTGTATTTCAGAAATTAATATAGTATATATAATAATCGTGTCTTTAAGTTAAAATATAAAAAAATGTTTGATAAAAAATATATTCAATTTTTCAAAAAATCTCCATGGAAAGATTCGGAAGAAAATAATAATAACATATTCACCAGGCCACGAAAAAATCAGTTTGATTTAAATAAATTTCAATTTAACTTTAATTTTAGTAGTAAAGCTGTAATTTTAGCGATATTTGCACTTTTAGCGTTGTGGCTTGCCTCCGGTATTTATGAAGTAAAAGAAGGAGAAGAAGCTGCCGTAATAAGATTCGGACGCTTTGTACGCAAAGGGTTTCCGGGTCTTAATTATCGATTACCTACACCGTTTGAAACAGTAATAATAGAAAAAGTTAATCAATCTCGGAGGATTGAAATAGGCTACCGAACAAGCAATTTAGGTAAAAGCGGCAATGATAATACTAAAAATATAGCAGGTGAAAGCATAATGCTAACGGGCGATGAGAATATTGTTGCTTTAAATTGTGATGTAATGTGGCATATCAACGACCTAGAAAAATTTGCTTTTAATATACTAAAACCTGAAGAATCGGTCAAAGCTACCGTTGAAAGTGCTGTTAGGGAAATAATCGGTAATACTCCTATTTCTTGGGTATTATCAGATCAAAAACAAGAGATTACTTATAAAATTGAAACGTTAGCACAAAAAATCTTAGATAGCTATAATGCTGGGGTTAATATTGAAATGGTGCAATTGTTAAAAGCAGAACCGCCGGCTGAAGTAATAGACGCTTATAGAGATGTGCAGACTTCCAAAGCCGATAAGGAAAGAGAAATAAACCAAGCTCAAGCTTATAATAATAAAATTTTACCGGAAGCTCGAGGGCTTGCGGCAAAAATTTTACAAGAGGCAGAAGCTTACGGAGCAGAAATAATTTCAAAAGCCGAAGGAGATAGCCAGAGATTTAACGCTGTTTATAAACAATATGCGATGAATAAACAGTTAACCAGAGATCGTTTATATTTAGAAGTAGCAGAAGAGGTTTTAACCGGAGCAAATAAAACGATTATAAATAATAATCTTTTACCTCACATGGCTATTAAACCTTCTGGGTATTAGAGTTAGTAGAAATGTATTTTATGTCATCCTGAATTTATTTCAGGATATTTTTATTGTTATACTAAAACAAGTTCAACATGACAATAAAAAGTCTGGATTCCCGCCTACGCGGGAATGACATAAGGAACAGCAGGAATGACATAAAGAACAGCAGGAATGACATAAGGAACAGCGGAAATGATATCGAACACGCTTTAAATTATCCACATAACAATGCTTCACAGGAATAGCACACAACACCAAAAAGTATTATTGTGATAAAATCATCCATTCAATATATTCCTTTTGCTAGAAAATATCGCCCTGGCGGCTTTTCTGAGCTACAGGGGCAAGAAGTACTTGTAAAAGTGCTCAGCCACACGATTCTTAATAATCGTCTTGCACAAGGTTATCTTTTAACTGGTATTAGAGGAGTTGGTAAAACTAGCTCTGCTCGTATTATTGCAAAAACTGTTAATTGTACTGCTTTGATTACTGAAGGGATAAATATAAGGACATGCGAGCAATGCTCAAATTGTATTAGTTTTAATAACCACAACCACCCCGATATAATTGAGATTGACGCCGCAAGCCGCACTAGTGTTGAGGATATACGTAAGGTAATAGAATCGGCAGAATATAAACCTCTATTATCGCAATATAAAATCTTTATTATCGATGAAGTACATATGCTATCTAAAGGTGCTTTTAATGCCTTACTTAAAACTTTAGAAGAACCACCCCCCCATATAATATTTATTTTTGCTACTACTGAAGTGCAAAAAATTCCTGCTACTATTATTTCAAGATGTCAAAGATATGACTTAAGAAGACTGACTTTTGAAGAAATTTTTAATTTACTTACATCTATCGCCAATAAAGAAGGCTTAAAAATTGAGCCCGCCGCTTTAAAAATAATTGCTGTTAAATCTGAAGGATCTGCAAGAGATGCCGTTTCTATTTTAGATCAGGCTGCCGGTATGTCGGCAAAGTCAGAAAGCTTAATCACTTGCCAAATGATCAATCAAATACTTGGATTGGCCGATATTGCCGTTATAATAGAGTTTATTAATTATGTAATTAAGAAAGACGTAAAGAACGCTATCGCTTTAGTAGAAAAATTATATATGTCTTCGAGCAATCTTGAGATTTTTATTGAGTCAGTAGCGGACTTTATAGCTTATCTTAGTAAAGTAAAAATGCTGCCTAATTACAGCCTGCCGATATATGAATCTTTTAGCGAAATTAAAGATATTTTAGCTAAAGTTAGTTTTTCGCATTTATCAATTCTTTGGCAAATTTATAGCAAAGGAACACAGGAAATTAAAATCTCCTATAATCAGCTAACCGAAACAGAAATGCTGACAATAAAGTCGATTTATTCCCAATCTCTGCCATCGATAGAGGAGCTAACAGGTATTAGCAAAGAAGTTGGCCCTCATACCAAACTTGCTTGTTCTCAGGAATTTGAAGGAAGTACGGAGCCTCAACCTGCAGCATACGCTATGGTACGTAAGGATTCGAGTGCAAGCTCATTGTCCCAATTACCAGAAGAAATGGAGTTTCATAAGAAGTCTGGTAAAAAAGATTATGAAATTATAGATTTCCTTAAATATCTCCATCAAAATAATGAAATGGAAATTTATTATTTATTGTTAAATGAAGTTGAGATAAAGAGCTTCGATAATAATAAATTAAGAATTGCCGGGCGCAACATTAGCAATAAAATACTACAACAAATTACAGAGTTGCTATTTCACTGGAGCAAAGAAAAATTTGAAGTAATAGGGACTAAACAGTTAGAAATTCAAAATCTAAAAAGTCAATTGACTAGTAAAATAGAGGCAAGTAAAGACTTGGAATTAATTAAAAAACATTTTCCTAATTCAGTAATTTCGGATATATTACTCAAAAACTAAAAGGTATAATCATGGTAAATATTAATCAGTTTGTTAAACAAGCGAAAATAATGCAAGAAAAAATGCAAGAGGCTCAGGCCCAGATGGCAAATACTAAATATACTGGTAAGGCAGGAGGCGGGCTAGTAGAAATAATCGCAACAGGACGTGGAGAAATCGAAAAAGTTTCAATAGATGCGTCTTTATTAAAGGAAGAAGAAAAAGAAATGTTAGAGGATTTAATTAAGGTTGCTATGAACGATGCAAAACAAAAATGTGATCAGGATTCGCAAAATTCTTTATCAGGCGCTTTTGACGGTTTAAGTTTACCGCCGGGTTTTAAAATGCCGTTTTAAGCACAAGTTATTTGATTTTTTAGTTAAATGAAAAATATTTTTCTGCAATCTTTAATCTTAGAAAATTATCGTAATTTCCGACATTTTGAGATCAAAATAGATAATAAACCGATAATATTAATCGGTGAAAACGGAAGCGGTAAAACCAGTATTTTAGAAGCGATCTCATTATTTTATCCGGGAAGAGGCCTGCGCTCTGCAAAACTTGCAGATATTTGTAAAAGTTCAGGGGATTATTGTTCTGTTAGTTCATTGTTACAAAGCAAACTTGGACTAGCAGAAATTATTACAAAATTTAATCGTAATTCTAATAAACGTATTACCGAATTTAACGGTGCCAAAATACCAAATAACGAACTAGGTAAATTTACTAGCATAGTGTGGCTGACTCCGCAAATGGAAGGTATTTTTTCTGCAGGAGTTAGCGAGCGAAGAAAATTTTTTGATAAAATTGTTTATAATTTTGACCCTAATCATGCGGTCCTGGTTAGTAAATATGAATATTATATGCAAGAACGCAATAAAATTATTGTAGAAGATTACATAGATGAGAACTGGCTTAAAGTAATTGAGGAAAAAATAGCAGAGATATCTGTTCAAATTGCCTCTAATCGACTTAAGACTTTAAGATATATGCAACAAGCAATTGATGAGCTTGATAATGAATTTCCTAAAGCCAATTTAGCCATTGATGGGTTAGTAGAGCAAAAAATATTAGCAAACGAAGAAGAAGTAACGGGGTTTATCATCGATGAGCTTTATAAAGCCCGCTCTAAAGATAAATTAATAGGACGCACTAGTTTCGGTGTTCATAAAAGCGATATTTTAGTTAAACATAAGAAAAAAGATATTTTAGCAAAATTTTGCTCTACCGGTGAGCAGAAAGCTATATTAATTGCCGTAATGCTGGCGGAAGTTAATTATTTTATTAAATCTAATCAAACCACACCTATTTTATTATTAGATGAGGTTTTTGTTCACCTTGATAATAGAAGGCGTGAATATTTGACAGAGTTTTTTATAAAAGCCGGTTTGCAATTATGGATTACCGCAACCGATTTGCAAGGCATCGAAAGCTTAGCAAGACATGCTCGGCTAGTAAAGTTGTAATACTGTTATATTCTCATTTAAATGGAAAAGATTGGGATAGCTTGAAAAAGCAGCCGTATGTTATTCTCACAGAGTGTTAGCATTGTTGCGTAAATCGGAATCGTTACAAAGTGTTCAGTGTCATACCGTGGCTTGACCACGGTATCCAGAAAAATAATTTATTAGTAGTAATTATTTTAGTTTTAACTGGATCCCGTGAATAAATCACGGGATGACATCCGTTTGGCTGATCCACCCAACAACACTTTCGCAGGAATGACATCTTAGAGTTTTTGTTGTACATAAAAATAAGGCGTTATTAAATAACGCCTTATTTATTAAGTAGAGGTAAGTTAAAGATAAAAATATTATTTACTCTCAGTATTAGTCGTTTCTGCTTTTTGAGGTAATAATATTTTTACATCGGCTTTGCTTTCCAGATCAGCGATATATTGCTTTAATGCTTCTCCTGCCAACTTATTATTTATCATTGTTTTAGCTTCTTCAAACGACGGCACACTTACAGGCCTTTTCTCAAGCACGGTAATGATATGCCAACCGAAATCAGTCTTTATAGGAGCGGAAACTTCGTTAACTTTTAAAGCAAATGCTTTCTTTTCAAATTCCGGTACTAGCTGACCTTGTTGATTTAAAATAATATATCCGATATCCCCACCATTTGATTTTGTAGCAGTATCGGTAGAGTAAGTTTTGGCTAATTTAGCAAAATTCTGACCTTTGCTTAATTTAGTTTTCACTTCATCCGCTTTTTCTTTAGTCTTAACTAAAATATGAGCAACTTTTATTTCTTCTTTACCTTTAAGGGTAGCAACAAGTTTATTATAATCTTCCTCAAGCATTTTATCGGTAACATGAGATTTTACATAATTTGATATTAATTCTTGCTGTGCTAGTTGATTTTTAACATTGTTGAGCTTTTCCTGAAATTCTTTAGAAGATTCAATACCTGATCTTTCAGCTTCTTGTTTTAACAAAATATTATTAACAAAAATCTTTATTAATTGTTCCTGTTGCTCAGGAGCGAAATCGGTAAATGTTTTATCCTTTAACTCCGGTTGCATGCTAAGTTGTGGAGCAAGCTCCTTCATAATTTGTGATTCTTTTACTTCTCCGCCTTTATAGGTAGCAATTACTTTATCGTCGGCAAACGCTATGCTTGATAACATACTGACAGATAAAAATATAACAGATAATTTTTTCATTAGATTATGGCTCATAATTGTTAAATATAAGTTAAATTCTATAAAAACTAATAACCCCCGTCAACAGCTATTTTATAATATTGTTTGATAATTTTATAACAATGTCTTATTTTAGTATTTTGTGTATATTCTAATAACTTGGAAATTTATCATGCCGTGGTGCATGATTAGCTGAACCCGTCATTGCGAGCGAAGCGAAGCAATCTAATTTCATAAGATTGCCGCGCGACCGAAGGTCGCTCGCAATGACAGATTGGGATTACAGATTAACACGTCGTTGCTATTGCAACTCCTCCCAATAACGGAGTGAGGTCGAAACTGCGTTTATTACTCGCAATGACGGTCTATGTTTTGCTACTTAAAACTATATTAACTAATTCAGGATTTTAATGTTTTCTTTATTTAAAAAACTTTTCGGAACGGCAAATGATCGTGCGGTAAAAAAACTATTTTTAGAAGTTAATAAAATTAATTCATTTGAGCCGATAATTCAAAAGCTTTCAGATGATGAGCTTAAAAATAAAGCGGCGGAATTTAGGCAAAAGCTGAAGAGCGGTGCTACGCTAGACGAAATTGCTTATGAGGCGTTTGCGGTTGTACGTGAGGCGGCCAAAAGAGTTCATGGAACAAGGCATTTTGACGTTCAGCTGATCGGCGGTTTGATATTGCATCGGGGTATGATAACTGAGATGCGCACCGGTGAAGGTAAAACCTTAACTTCAACGCTACCCGTATATTTAAATGCGCTACGTGGAAGAGGTGTACATGTGGTAACAGTTAATGATTATCTAGCAAAACGTGACTCCGAATGGATGGGGAAAATTTATAATTTTCTTGGTTTATCGGTCGGTTGTGTTGTTAGCGGTGTCAGCGATAATTTAAGACGTGAAGCCTATAATGCTGATATTACTTACGCTACCAATAATGAACTTGGCTTTGATTATTTAAGAGATAATATGAAGTATAGCTTACAGGAGAAAGTACTTCGTCCTTTTGAATTTGCCGTTATTGATGAGGTGGATTCGATTTTAATAGATGAGGCTAGAACTCCGTTAGTTATTTCAGGTCCTGTTGACGATAATTCTGAACTATATAGCAAAATTGATAAAATAATACGCAAGCTAGAGCAAGCTGATTATGAAAAAGATGAAAAATTAAAGACTATTAATTTAACGGAAAAAGGTATAACTCATACGGAAGAATTATTAACTCAGGAAAATATTATAAAGCCGGAGTCCGGTTTGTATGATTTTGAGAATCTAAGTCTGGTTCACTATGTTAACCAGGCATTAAGAGCCCATAACATGTTTATAATCGATGTAGATTATTTAGTTCGTGATGGCAAAGTAATGATTATTGACGAATTTACTGGTCGTGTCATGGATGGACGCCGCTATTCTGAAGGACTACATCAGGCATTAGAGGCAAAGGAAGGAGTAAAAATTCAAAATGAAAATCAAACTTTAGCTTCTATCACTTTTCAAAATTATTTTCGTAATTACCCTAAGTTATCGGGCATGACTGGTACGGCGATGACTGAAGCTTCAGAGTTAAAGGATATTTATAACCTTGACGTAGTTGCGGTGCCGACCAATAACAAAATTAGTAGAATTGACCTTGACGATGAAATTTACGGTACTAAGCAAGATAAATATGACGCTATTTTAAAACTTATTAAAGATTGTTATGAACGGGGGCAGCCGGTATTAGTCGGCACGGTTAGTATAGAAAAGTCGGAAGAGATATCCAGTTTACTAAATAAAAATCAGATTATCCATAAAGTATTAAATGCTAAATTTCATGAACATGAAGCTTTTATTATTGCTCAAGCAGGTCGATTTAAGGCTATAACTATTGCAACAAATATGGCGGGCCGTGGTACTGATATTATGCTAGGCGGTAATCCAGAAATGCTAATAGAGCAATTAACTAAAGAAAACCCATCCCCTGAAAATTATGACATAAAGATAGCTGAAATAAAGCAGCAAACAGCTGACGAAAAAAATCAAGTTATTCAGGCTGGAGGGTTGTTTGTTATAGGTACGGAAAGGCATGAAAGCCGCCGAATCGATAATCAATTAAGAGGTAGATCTGGTAGGCAAGGCGATCCTGGGACTACTAAATTCTTTCTATCGCTTGAAGATGATTTAATGAGGATTTTTGCTTCTGATCGTATTTCAGGAATTTTAAGGACTTTAGGACTTAAAGATGGTGAAGCAATACACCATCCGATGATTAGCCGTTCCTTAGAAAAAGCCCAGCAAAAAGTTGAAGGGCATAACTACGAAATACGTAAAAATTTATTACGCTATGATGACGTAATGAACGATCAGCGTAAAATAATATATGAACAACGAAATGAGATTATTAAATCTAAAGATAGTTACGGTTTTTTACAGGTAACAACAGAAGAATTAGTTAAAAAAATAATTTTAATATTTATGCCCGCAGGTTCGTATCGTGAAGATTGGGATTTAGAAAATTTGACTGTAGAATTACATCGTATTTTTGCTATTAAATTTGATCCTAATTTAGTAAATAAAAATGATGCAACCGAAGAAGATGTTATAAAAATAGTTACTCAAAACGCAAATGAAATATATAAAGCAAAAGAAGAGGCATATACTGTAGATTTAATGCATAATGCAGTAAAATATATTTTATTAACTAATTTAGATCAAGTTTGGAAAGATCATTTACATAGTTTAGATCATTTAAGGCAAGGTATATCCCTGCGTGCTTATGCTCAAAAAGACCCGCTTAGCGAGTATAAAAGAGAAGCATTTAATTTATTCGAACAAATGTTAAATAATTTAAAAGAGTTATTTATTCAAACCGTTTATCATTTTCATATCGATACTAGTCATATTCAGAAAGAAGATTTGTCGCTTGAGCATAAAAAGCTACAAAAAAATATGCGCGAGAGTAGAGAAGATCCAGCATTTAGTAAATATAATGCCGGCAGTAGCGTAGAAACGGAGTTAAAGCCAGTTATCTCCCGCGTCAACCCACAAGAGAGGATTGCATCCGATCCAGCTAGTTGGGGTAGGGTATCACGTAATGAATTATGCCCTTGCGGGTCAGGTAAAAAATACAAATATTGCCATGGCGCGAATGAGTAAATAAATAATATTATATTCATGAAAACTATTTACTTCCAGGTAATGCTGTAAAACATGGCTCCGATGTCATTCCCGCGAAGGCGGGAATCCAGATTTTTCTTTGTCATGCTGAACTTGTTTCAGCATCTTTTTTCTGGATTCCCGCCTTCGCGGGAATGACATAGAGAGCAGGAAATTACATAAAGGACAATGGGAATAATATACTGCTCTTTTATTGATCTACGCACAATGGGTCTTACGGGAATGACACAGAGCATGCTAACCTATCCCTAAAACAATACTAACCTAAAAAACTATAAAGCTACTTTAAATTCTGCTTCAGTTTTAGCTGTAATTTCGTCTAGTGTTGTACCATTGGCTATTTTGGTTAGTAACATTTCATCTTTATTAATATCAAAAATTCCAAGGTCGGTGATAACTCTACTGACCACCCCGGTACCAGTTAAAGGAAAGCTACATTCTTTAAGTAATTTAATACCGCCATCTTTTGCTGTATGCTCCATTATCACGACAACCCTTTTGGTATTTGCCACCAAATCCATAGCACCGCCCATACCTTTAACCATCTTCCCCGGAATAGTCCAGTTAGCAAGATCACCTTTTTGTGATACTTGCATTGCTCCCAAAATAGTTAAATCGATATGCGACCCTCTAATCATACCGAATGAAAAAGCACTATCGAAATAGCTACTTTCCGCTAAAGCGGTAATAGTTTGCTTACCGGCATTGATTAAATCAGGATCTTCTTCACCCGCATAAGGAAAAGGCCCCATACCTAGCATGCCGTTTTCGCTTTGAAATATTATATTCATTCCTTTAGGTATATAATTTGTAACAAGAGTAGGAATACCTATACCGACATTGACATATGATCCGTCTTGAAGTTCCTCCGCGGCTATTTGGCACATTTGTTCTTTATTCCACGCCATATTATCTTTCCCTAATTGTTAATTGCTCTATACGTTTTTCGTATTTTTCTCCTAAAACCAATCGCTGTACGAAAATATTAGGAGTGTGAATATTATTGGGATCAAGCTCACCTGTTTCAACTATTTCCTCTACTTCGCAAACAGTGACTTTAGCTGCTCCTGCCATTATAGGGTTAAAATTTCTTGCCGTCTTATTATATATAACGTTACCGCTTTTATCAGCTTTATAGCCTTTAATAATAGCTAGATCAGCATAAAGTGCGGTTTCCATTAAATATTTTTCACCGTTAAATTCACGTACTTCTTTCCCTTCTTCCACTATTGTTCCGACACCGGTTTTAGTATAGAATGCCGGAATACCGTTGCTACCGGCTCTAATTCGTTCCGCTAAAGTTCCTTGCGGATTGAGTTCCAGCTCTAACGTTTTATCCAAATATTGTTGTTCAAAAATTTTGTTTTCTCCGACATAAGAGGAAATCATTTTTTTTATCTGCTTGGTTTGTAGAAGTAGCCCAAGCCCGAAATTATCAACACCACAATTATTACTAATAACAGTTAGGTTTTGGACATTACTATTAAGTAGGGCGTTTATTAGATTTTCAGGGATGCCGCAAAGGCCAAAACCGCCTGCCATAATCGTCATACCGTCGTAAAGCAAATCTTTTAGCGCTGACTCAGAAGAGGAGTAAATTTTATTCATGTTAATTTTACCTGAAATAGTTAAGAACTATTGACTTTTTTTCTTAAATTATTATAAAATATAAAATTAGTCAATTTTTAAAGAGCTATTTATTATGCAATTAAAGTATCTTAAGACAATTTTACTTTCCGGTTGCTTATTCTATTCCACTGTAAGTAATGCGGCGGCGCAGGACTATCAAGATCGAAATCTGCCGAAGAAAAATTATAGTTATGTATTTACCTATGATAAGGATATGTCATCAAGAGCAAGTGCCGATATAGCAATGTCAGCAATTGAGGGCTATCGTCAACTTGATGATGCTGTTTTTGGCGATTCTGATAATATAGCAGTGAATATTTTAAGTTATATTACCAGATTTACAGCAACATCGTGGATTATGGTGGGTAACCATGAAATAGGGGGGCATGGTGCAAGAGCAAGAGAGTTTAATGTAAAAATAAGAAGCTACGAGGTAAGACCTTTTGATGGAGTAACTAAATTTAAGACATATCCTGGTCAGGTACATCAACGAGCTGCCATAAATACTGGCGGAATGCAAGCTAGTTATTTATTATCTGAAAATATAAAAGATAGATATATGGCGGGTAATAAAATAAACCCTACTTACGGTATAGCATATTTCCATTCAAGAACGGATCAACCAAGCTATATTTTTACTACTAAATTTAATGAAAGCGATAAAGATGGTAACGATATTAATGCTTATACCAAAGAGATTAATAGCATATACGGTGATAATTATATCACAAAAAATAAAATGCGTTCTTACGGTTATCTTGACCTTATTGATCCGTATTTATTCTATTCAGCTTACTCTTTTATAATGAATAAAGATCTCGACAATATTCCGATGATTGAATTGGGATCAGTTAGATATTTACCAGCTACCAGAGCGATTTTAGCACCATATGGTCTTGAGCGTGGTTTGCTTAATCATTTTATAATTAATGATCGCTACATTCAGCTTGGTATTAATTATGGTAAAAATTCAAAGTTTAAGTCTTATGGTGTTGGAGTTAAAACCGGTCCGTTAGTAGATTTAGACCTTATTTCTTTGGGTATTGAAGCTGCTTACTGGTCTCAGCCTAAAATGCTAACCGCTACTCCATTGCAGGAAAGTTGTAAAAAAGGTGGTTTTGGAGCCATTAACTTTGAGCTTAGCTTAAATGAAACCTTTAAAATAGTAGGTTCTGGCGGATATAAAACAGCCGGGTTCATTGAAGGGATGCCTTTAAAATCTTCAGCAATAATTAGAGCCGGTTTAAAACTGGATTTATAATTTTTAAATTCCTTCCTATATGGTATATAGTCATATAAAATAATATTGTATGACTATATGCTAATCTCTCTTGAAAAATTTTTATTTTCCCCCGTAAAAACGCAAATTAGCATTAGCCCGAATGCCCCAGATGTTTTAAAAAGATTAGGTATTGATAATATTCGTGATTTATTATTTTATCGCCCTGTTTCTTATCAGACAAAAATAGTAGAGCCAAATTTAGCAGAGGTAAAAGAAGGGCAGTTAATTCAAACTAAAGTAACGATTGAGCAAATATTTTTACCGGTAAAAAAGCATCAGCCATTAAAGGTTACGGCCGCTAATGATACCGGTTCTTTATTAATGGTATTCTTTCATAAATTACCACCATTTATTTTTAATAAATTAAAAATCGGAACCACCCATATAATTAGCGGTAAAGCGCAATTTTTTGATCATTATCTACAAATTTCCCATCCTGAATTTATTTATAATCCTAAATTTGAGAAGGCATACTCAAATGATTTGGATAATTGGAACGTAAAACAAGGGGTGAGTGCGCGCAGCCTATACTTAATAGGTGAGCACACGAATCCCCCGAAGTTTTACGGAGCCAATTCTTCAAATCAGAAGAGTATTGAACCGATCTATCCTTTAACGTTTGGTATTAATAATAAACAAATTTATTCCTATATATTAAAGCTAATTGATATATTTGAAGAGAAATATAATAAGTTAAAGCAAGAAACTAATATTAAGATAATAGAATATATAGAATCATTATTAGCCGATTTAAAAATTCTTCATTTTTATGAGGGACTAGATTCCCGCCTGCGCGGGAATGACATAAAAGAGCCCGGGAGTGACACTGAAGTAAAAGGTAATGCAAGTAGGGACAGCGTTATAGAAAAAGCTATAAAAAACTTAGCTGCTAAGGAACTTATCGCAAATCAAATATCTCTTTATAATATCCGCAAACAAATTCAGTTAAAACAGGGTAATAGCTTTAAAAAAGCTACCGACATACAACAATCTGTATTAGAGGAATTAGATTTTGAATTAACGGAAGGACAGCAACAAGTTATAGAAGAAATAGAGCGTGATCAGCAATCAGCAACTGAGATGATGAGGTTATTGCAAGGTGATGTTGGCGCAGGCAAAACTTTAGTAGCATTATTGACTATGTTAAATGCAGTATATTCAGGGTTTC
This sequence comes from Rickettsia endosymbiont of Halotydeus destructor, assembly GCF_049278075.1. NCBI lineage: Bacteria > Pseudomonadati > Pseudomonadota > Alphaproteobacteria > Rickettsiales > Rickettsiaceae > Rickettsia > Rickettsia endosymbiont of Halotydeus destructor. Next base: position 45,813 of record NZ_JAPNPB010000003.1, on the reverse strand, counting down.
AAACAACGCTCATGGCGCCTACCGATTTGCTGGCAAACCAGCATTATGAGTTTTTTGTTAAAGCATTAAGTAAAGTAGATATTAAGATTGCGCTGTTAACAGGTAAAATACTTGGAACTGCTAGGAAAAATATTATGGAGCAGTTGGAAAACGGCGAGATTGATATATTAATAGGTACGCATGCTTTATTTCAAGAAAAAGTAAATTTTAAAAATCTCGGCTATATTGTTATAGATGAACAACATCGGTTTGGGGTACAACAGCGTTTGAACTTGATAAATAAAGGCGAGCATCCTGATGTACTAGTTATGACGGCAACACCGATTCCTAGGAGCTTAGCGCTGACGGTATTCGGCGATATGGCTATTTCAAAATTAATGAGCAAGCCTAAAAATCGATTACCTATCACGACAAATGTTATGCCCTTTAGTAAAATAGAAAATATCATAGAGGTACTGGATAAAAAGCTTAATGTAGGCGAAAGAATTTACTGGATATGTCCGTTAATCGATCAAAATGATAAAGAGGTTAAAATAGCAGAAAATGATACTCCTCTTATCGACGTGATGAGTCGTTTTGCGGCGATTGACCTAGTATATCCAAATATAGGCGGTATTATTCACGGTAAAATGAAAAATGAGCAAAAAGATGCGATAATGAGGCAATTTAAGGAAGGAGAAATTAAATTATTAGTAGCCACCACCGTTATTGAGGTAGGTATAGACGTTCCAGAAGCTACTTTAATTGTTATAGAAAATGCCGAACAATTTGGCCTCGCTCAGCTTCATCAGCTACGTGGAAGAGTAGGACGGGGAGCAAATCCCTCTTATTGTATATTATTATATAATCCGAAAAGATTAAGCAAAGTAGCGAGAGAGCGGTTTGAAATAATGAAAGCAATAAATAACGGCTTTTATATAGCCGAACAAGATTTAAAACTTCGTGGTGGGGGTGAGATTTTAGGCATGAAACAAAGCGGTGAAGTGCAATTTTTCTTTGCCGATATCGTACGTGATTTAGACATGTTAATCAACGCCAATAAATTTGCTGAAACAACCGCTAGTGAAAATAATGATTTTATTAATTTTCAGATTAAATTATTTGCAAGGACAGAATTAAGTGAATTGAATTGAGTACAGCGTCATTCTAGTTCCGTCCTGTCGCGTAGTTTGAAAAGTAGCAGTATGTCATTCCTGCGAATGCAGGAATCCAGTCTTTTCTTTGTCATACTGAACTTGTTTCAGCATTTTTTAGTAGTTTCAGAAATAAATTTAGAATCATAAAAAATATTTTTCTGGATTCCCGTTTTCACGGGAATGACATCGAACACGTTGCACTACTATACTTTTCTCAAAAATCGGTTTTTTATTTTTAATGCTATTAGTAAAGAAGGGATAGTAATAATAGTTGTAAAAGCAAAGAAATTTTGCCAGCCGAAATTTACTACTATATAGCCGGAAATAATCGGAAAAATTGCTCTTGAAAATCCCATCATAGAAGAGAAAAAAGAATATTGAGTAGCTCTAAACTTACCGTGGCAAAGCGAAGAAATAAATGCAATATAAGCTGTCATGGCCATACCTCCCGTGATGCTTTCTATACCTACCGTAATGAATAATAAAGAAAAGTTTTTGCCATATATTTCTAATGCTATGAATAAAATATGCGCTAATGAGTGGAGAATACCGAATAAAAATAGACTATCTAATATATTCTTTTTTTTCATCACAAAACTGGCTATTAAACCCCCGATTATAGCCCCTATTACGCCAAAAAATTTGCCGACGCTAGCTATTTCAATCGCATTATAACCTATGTGAATTAGAAACGGATTGATCATAACGTTAATAAAATTATCGGGTAGCCTATATAAAATTAGAAAGGTTATTATTAAAAAAATAAAGGAAAGTGATCCGATAGGTTTTAATATGCTTAATATAAAATTACCGACACCGGTAGAATAATTTTCTGAAGTATTATTTGCCGTAATATTAAAATCTTTGGTAAAGAAAATGAGAGGGATCAAATAAATAATTATCGATACGGCAAAAAATTTATATATTTCATTAAATGTTAAATAACTAGATAGGTAAATAGCACCTGAGCTAGAAAGCAGCATTCCGATTCGATAACCGAATATATATATCCCTGAGGCGGTTCCTTGAGCTTCTTTTGCTATTATTTCCGTTCTAAATGCGCTTAGAATAGTATCTTGCGCTGAACTTAAAAAAGAAATAATCAAAGCTACTAGAGCAAATAATAATAAGTTTTCAGTAGGATTTAGAAAACTTAAAATAAATATAGCAAATGTTAAAAAAATACCGATAAGGAAAAGCCAAGATAATCTATGACCGAATATTTTATTTAATCGTCCAAGTTGTACCGTGTCAAAAATCGGTGCCCATAAAAAATTAATAGAGTAGGGAAGAAGAATAAAAGAAAATATACCGATTAGTTGTAAATTAATATTTTCCTTAGCAAGCCAATAATTCAAAGTATTGCCGCTGATCATTAGCACAAAACCGCTGATAAAACCAAATAACGAAGCAATAAATAATTGAAAATTTCTTGCCATAAATAATTAAATTTTTAGATATTAGCTACGATATAATAATAAATCTATCCCTGCAAGGGTATACTTATCTTTTTTAAGATTGCTTTATTACCTTCGGGTAGTTATATTATTTTTTTTAAATAATAATAATAATGTTTTATATGAATCTTAAAAAATTTTTAACTATTAAGTTTTGCAGTAAGATATTATTGTTATTAATATTATTTCTTGTAATTCTAGGTTTATTTATTAGATATAAAAAAATAAATTATATTTTAACTCATGCAGAGGATGTCATTCCTTATAGTTATATGAAATTTTATAGTATAGCTAATGAAAATAGACTAATATTTGATCTAGCGCTTGAAGATTTAAATAAAAAAAACTTAAATAAAGATGACAAGAAAAAACTAGAAAAAATATGTAATTTTCATATTGAAGAAGGAGTAGAAAGATTAGAAGTAGCAAAAGGTTATGACTGTTTACTACGATTATATGCGAACGATAATTCTACATTAGTAGAAAAATATAAAGCGATAAAAAACGGTAGTCATGGTTTAGAGGCCTTGTATACTAAAAATGCTGCTTTAAATTTAGCAAAATTAATTATCACTGGTCACGAAAAAGAAGTAAAAGAGTTATTAAGTTTAGAAAATAGTGAAGACTTTTTAAAATATTTTACTGGCTATGCTTCTAGCGAAATACTTTTCTTAAAAAAACTAATTTCTCTAAATATACCTGAGCTCACGGCAAAAAGCTTGTATAGGCTCAGTTTAATTCATATTTTGGGGAGATCGTCTTTTAATGAGGAAGCTTTGCCTCCTAATTTTATTCTTGCGGCGAAAGAAGCAGAGCAGGTTATTAAGCTTACGAAAATTAAACAAGATAATATGTTTGATATAGCGTTAACTATTAATGACAAATTTGCGGAGCATGCAGCAGTAGTCATTGCTTCCGCTTTGCTTAATTCAGACTTAAATAGTTTCTATAGATTTCATATAATTATGGATCCGAATGATCCAGTACTACCAGAATCGCAAGAAAAATTAGCGACTATGAAATATATAAAAGATTACTCTATAGATTTTACTAGTTTTCCTGAAAACTTAATAGATAAACATTTGATACAAAAGAAGTTAAAATTTTCATCTAGTTGGCCGTTGCTAGTGCTTTATCGTTTATACTTAGATCAAATTTTTCCTAAATTAAATTCCATATTATATCTTGATTCAGATATAGTAATATTGCAAGATTTAACTTCTCTTAAAAAAATAAATATGGAAGATTATATTGCAGCGGGCGTTATAGATAATGGCTTAGTTCATGGCACAGGCGTTCAATATGAATGTAATAAAAGTATAAATGTTTTCTATAAAAATGGTGGCATAATGTTTTTTAATTTAGAAAATCTAAAAAAGAAAAAAGAAAAAGAAAAAGAATTTTTATTAAAGATATTAAATAAATCAAAATGTAATTTTTTCTTTCTAGATCAAGATTTATTTAATATTGCTTTTCATAATTATATATATCCTTTGTCAATAAGATGGAATTTTTCTACTTATTTTGATAATGTAAGTTTATATTTTTCTAATTTTATCTTGCATTATGCAGGCCCTCAAAAACCTTGGGATAAAAAAATAAAAGAGTTATGGAAATCTGACCCTAATAAATTAAGTGAAAATGTAAAAAATTACTGGCGGTACAGAGAGTTAACGCCATGGAAAAATTAATAATATATCGTACTAAATAAAAATTGATATTGTTGAGCGGCTCAATCTTACCACGTCATTGCGAGCGGGCATCGTTGCATGGATACCTCAACCGTCATTGCGAGCGACCAGCGAGAGCGCGGCAATCTAAAAAATAATAAATTTATAGCGTTTTTTGCTATTTTATTTTAGATTGCCACGTCGTTGCTATCGCAACTCCTCGCAATGACAATATCTATATTTAGTAAGTAACACTAGATTAATAATATATTTGTTGTTGACTTTAATAGTTAAGAGATTTAAAAGTTTATTTTACTCTTTATAAAGGGTTACAGTATAAAATAATGTTACCGGCAAAAACCATTCTTAATAAAATTCAAGAAATCATTTGGCCGATAGAAAAAGAAGAGCTGAAGCTTTTTTTGCCTATGGCCTTAATGATGCTTTGTATACTTTTTAATTTTGGAGCTCTACGTTCCATTAAAGACGCGCTTGTAGTCCCTTCCATGGGGGCAGAAGTTATTAGCTTCTTAAAATTATGGTTAGTTCTCCCTTCTTGTATTATTTTTACTATTTTATATGTTAAACTTAGCAATAAGTTTAATTTTGAATATATCTTTTACATTATAGTTAGTTGCTTTTTATTATTTTTCTTAATATTTGCTTATGTTATTTTTCCAAATCAAGATTTTTATCATCCAAATCCTGAATTAATAAATCGTTTAATTCTTTCTTATCCTAATTTTCAATGGTTCATCAAAATAGCTAGTAAGTGGAGCTATGCGGTGATGTATATTTTCTCCGAATTATGGAGTGCAGTAGTTATTAATTTAATGTTTTGGCAATTTGCCAACCATATTTTTGATACCAGCAACGCAAAAAGATTTTATCCTGTTCTCGGTATGGTTGGAAATGTCGGTCTTATACTTGCCGGAAATGTTTTAGTTGCTTTTTCGCAGGTGAAAGAAGTAATAGATTTTGATTTATTACCTACTTCTTTTACCCCGGAATATCAATCAGAAGCAATGCTAAAGCCTGTTATGTCGATAATAGTTATTGCGGGCATAACGGCAATGATATTATTCAGGGTAATTAACCGTTTTATTTTAACCGATGCGACACATACTCTTGATTTGAAAAAAGTAAAAGCTAAAACAAAAACATCACTTTCAGTGATGGATAGTCTTAAGTTAATAATTAAGTCGAAATATATTGGCCGTATAGCATTATTAATAATTTGTTACGGATTGCTTATTAATATAGTCGAAGGGCCATGGAAAGCTAAAGTAAAAGAACTTTATCCAAATACGATAGATTACGTTCATTTTATGGGCAAATTTAATATTTGGATGGGGTTATCGTGTGTTACATTTATGGTAATCGGTAGTAATATCCTCAGACGGCTTAGCTGGCTTATTGCTGCTTTATTAACGCCGCTTATGTTATTCATCACTGGCTTTTTATTCTTTATCTTTATAATCTTCCTGGATGAAATAGGGGCAGCTGTAGAAAATATTAATCTTTTATATGCGGCAGTACTGGTCGGCGGAATACAAAATATATTAAGTAAATCAGCAAAATATTCTTTATTTGATTCTACGAAAGAAATGGCTTACATTCCGTTATCTTTAGAGCTTAGGACTAAAGGAAAAGCTGCAGTTGAAGTTATCGGGACCAAATTTGGTAAGTCTCTCGGCGCATTTACTCAATCTTTAATATTTATAATAATTCCGAGCGCTACTTTTGACTCAATAATATTCTATTTATTAATAGTATTTATTGTTATAGTGGCCGTATGGCTATGGGATATAGTAAAGCTAAATCAAGAATATATTAAATTGTGTAAGTAATATTGTTAGGTTGATACCTCAAACGTCATTACGAGGAAGCGTTGTTGTGTGGAAGGAAAAAGCAGTGGTATGTGTCATTCCCACGTAGGCGTTTGCCCGCGTGGATCAGAATCGTTACAAAAACACCGTCATTGCGAGAAGGGACGTAGTCCCGACGTGGCAATCTAGACTTTCACCGTCATTGCGCCATGGAGCGAAGCAATCCAGATATTTTTTGTTTAGATTGTCGCGTCGCTACGCTCCTCGCAATGACGCGTGGGGTATATCCACGCGCGCAACACTGACACGGTATACCACTTTATATTGTAAGCATTTAAAATTATTATACCAATGAAAAAAAAGCTTAAGTTAATATTAGCTTTACTTGTAACACTTCTATTATCATATACTGCAATATGGTTTGCACTTCTTTTCTCTTTATCAAACTATATTAATAAGCAATATGCTAATCGTTATATTGATGCGAAAGAATTAAATATTAATGAACCGTATTTTATAAAATTCTCTAAAGTTAAACCTCAGGGTTTTCCTTTTAAATTTGCTATTAATATAATTAATTGGTCGGAAGAAAGTGCGACCAGAAAAATTGAAACTAATTTTCCTATTCATATCGGTTATGATTTATTAAAACAACATTTATTCTTGTCTTTCAGCGGAGAAGCAATAGGATGGCATAAACCTATAGAAAGAGGCTTTGGCGTAAAATATAATAATAAAGGAAATATTTTATCCGTTAAAATTCCTTTAAGTTTTCGATTATTTAAAATATTTTGGTATCAAAAAGATTTATTTGAAGTTGTCAATTTAATAAAAAACTTAAAATTTCAATCTGATAAAATAGAAATTTTTGACTTAGTCGATAATAAAAAACTTTATGAAGAAGATTATACGTTATTTTTTTTAGCCTTTAATAAAAGTAAATACTATTTAAATAAAGAAGATTTTTTGAATAATATACCGCAGAAGTTAGATATTACTTATTCAACTAAAATATTGGAAAGTAATCTTGTGGATAGAATAATACCCGCTGGATTATTATTCTATAGATTTGCGTGGCCGGAGAAATTTACTTTTGATAGTAAATTTTATATTGAGACTAAAACATCAAATTTTAACGATCTAGCTAAAGATTTAGCAATAAAAATAAATTATGCAAAAATTACGAGTAATAATTATGAGGCTTCCGCAAGCTTATTATATAAGGGTAAATTGGATGATTTAGGTAATAATAATATAGCTCTTAAAATTGATTCACAAATTAAGTTAAATCAAGGTTTTATAGAAAAATTATTAAATAATATAAAAACCTATAGTGAAATCTATAATAATAGGCAAGCATATTTATTAAATCTTACCGAACTTAAGGGGACCGAAGAAGAACTTATATATATAATTAACAATAAAGATAAGTTTGATTTCACTCCTCTTGAAAATCGTGGATATACATTTGCCTTGGATATAGATTTAATTACGCAATTAAATCAGGTGACCAGAGCGCAAATAAATAATTTAAGTTTATTCTCAGGTAATTCCGGCTTTAATTTAACTAATGAAACTACATTAAACATACTTAAAAAATCTGTGAGTAAAGGAATAGTAATATTTAATAATTATTGCAAAATAATAGATATGTTAAGTCCATATTTTTATAATTTAGGAAAATTTAAAGATTTTTCAGATGAGAGTAGAGTTGTACATAAAAGCGCTTTACAATCCTTTTTAAAAACTATCTCGGATCATCCTAATTCAACCTCAAATGATATAAGTTTTGAGTATGAATTGGATTTAGCTAATTTCAATAATTCTAAAATAGGAAAGATTGACGATATAAATAAAATTATACCATTATATTACTTATCTTTATATAAAAGTGCGATGAGAGAAGTTAAGCCAGGAGATAATATAAAAGAAAAAATGCAGGAGTTAATACCTGATTTCAATCAACATCAAAAAATATTAGAACAATTAATATTGCCGGAGTTTCAAGAGATTAATAAAAACCTTTGGCAAGAAATTATAAAATAAAGCATTCTAGATGTCATTCCTGGGAAGGCCTTGTTGCGGTGGATCGAAATCGTTACAAAGTGTACAGTGTCATGCCGTGGCTTGACCACGGTATCCAGTCTCTTTTTAAGGTTTTTTTCTGGATGCCGTGGTCAAGCCACGGCATGACACTGTACTTGCATTAACCTTAATACGATAATATGATCCACGCAACAATTCTTTCACGGGAAGGACATAACAAAAAATTAAAAAATAAGGTTTGAAAATTGGACATTATAGAAAAAATACAGCATGATTTGAAAGATGAGATCATTAAATTAAATATCTTAATTATTAGTTGTTTAAAAAGTGATGAAGAGTTAATTGAGTGCGTCGGAAAATATTTACTAGAAGCAGGGGGGAAAAGAATACGCCCCCTTCTTACTATTCTAACTAGCAAAATATTTGACTATCAAGGTGACGATCATATAAAGCTTGCCAGTGCTGTGGAATTTATCCATACCGCAACATTGCTACATGATGATGTGGTGGATGATAGCACTATGAGAAGATTTAAACCTACGGCAAATGTGATTTGGGGAAGTAAAACTAGTATTTTAGTTGGCGATTTTCTTTTCAGTCAATCTTTTAAATTAATGGTAGCTTCCGGTTCTGTTCCAGCTATGGAAATTTTAGCAAAAGCCTCAGCAATTATTTCTGAAGGAGAAGTAGCGCAGCTAGTAAAACTGAATGAACACCGAATTATTACGAAAGAAGAATATTATGAAATAGTTCGCTCGAAAACTGCTGAATTATTCGGTGCTTCCTGCGCAGTTGGCGCTGTTATTGCCGGGCAATCCGTTGCTATTTCTACTGTAATGCAGAATTTTGGTAAGTTATTAGGCAATATATTTCAAATTATCGATGATTTACTTGATTATTTAGGCAACAGTAAGCAAGTTGGGAAAAATATTGGGGATGACTTTCTAGAAGGAAAAGTTACGTTACCGCTAATTTTTTTATATGAAAAATTAGATGAAGTAGGCAAGTTAAGGCTTGAAAATATGATTAAAGCTGATAAGCGTACTAACGATGAATTTCAGGAAATACAAGTTTTAATAATAAAAAATAATATAAAAAAGCAAATTATAGATCATTTAAATATTTTAGAAAATGAGGCTAATAAATTGTTAGCACACATTACACCACAAAATATTTATAAAGACTATCTTTCTTCTCTTATTAAATTTATTGCAAATAGGTCGTATTAAAATCAGTTTTTGTAAATTCTTTTATTAATCAATATAATGGGACCAAAATTAAAACTTTTTTTAAGAGAAAATCTAGAATCCTGAGTTAACAAAATAATAATTCTTAATTCTTCTGACTGTATAAAACCAATAAAAGCAGTAATATCATTAATATAACTGAAGTGAAAATTAAGTCTTTTTAGCTCAATTACTCATGACGAAACAGCCTTTAAGACTTGATGCTAGAAAAAAATAAAGTTTCCTTGGTAATAGCTTCTATATCACCTTTTTGATTTCCAAAAAGTTATTTTATAAACAGCCTCTCCCTTATAAAAAGTTGCAATTACGCTTTCTTGCAATTCAGTTTTTTGTAGTTCGATCTTTTCAATAAAATTTTTTAGTTTTAGCAGTAATTTTATCCGTGACTATGCAAAAGCGGTAAAAGACAACAATAGCATTATTACGCTAAAAAATATGATAAAAAATTTATTTAAGTTGCTGCTCATAAATAATAAGTTATCAAATCAAAGCCTAAATCTATTTTTAACTAAAATAATAATTTTAAATTTTCCTCACATTATAAAACCAATAAAAAAATTTAAATAGCTTAATCATTCTATTTTTCAACGCAAAAATACTGCGTTGTGTCATATAAATTTTAGCTTTTTTAGTTAAAATTTTCCAACTCTTCTATTCGCGTAGGATATTTAGAATATTTCTTTATCCATCCATCTTTTCCATATAATTTCTCACATAGATTATCACTAATTTTGCCCAAAGAACGCTCATGATAATCTTCATCAAGCATAATTAATTGCATTTCTTCCTCATATTCTTGTAGCATAAGTAAGGTAGAATGTAGAGTTTTATCAATAGTTGTGGCTACTATAATTTTTAGAAGCTCTAATTGGTTAGGCATAAGTTCATTATATTCATTATTTACAATTTCCTCCATTCCTTTTAATACGCTATCGCGCACAAAATCAATATATATATTTCCAAATTTTTCTAATAATCTTTCTTTTCTCATAGTTTTACCTTTAATTGTTATTCCTACTTTTTATTATACTAGATATATGCTCTTGTAAAGTATATATTTATACAATCAAAATAAAAAATATTACTTTTCCTAAACTATCTAAAATCCTACATTATACTAACTAATTTTGTTTTCAGAACCTAAACCTTAAGTTTTGAATTTTCTATTATTTTATAATTTTGATAAATCAAGAGATTCTTTAATAACATAGCGCCATAGTTTATCTATGCCTTTAGTAATACCGATACGAGAGGTTATAGAAAAAGAAGGTTTAAGTCCTATATCACTTACGAAAAATTCAGGATTATTAATAAGATCATATTTATTATGAGAAATATTAATTCCTAAATATCGGCATAATTTACCCGGTCCATTGAGATATTGAGTTTCAGGAGTAACAATATGCGCACCTCTTATTAATACTGCAGCAGGGAAACCTTCCGTTTCGGTTACGAAATTTAAACAATAATACATTCCGTAAATTAAGTAAACATAACTATAGCCCGCCGGACCAAACATAATATCCGTTCTTTTAGTTCTGCCCCTTGCAGCATGACAGGCGGGATCATCCTGACCGATATAACTTTCTGTTTCGGTAATAATAGCCGTCTTACCTTGGAAATATAGGGCTTTACCAATTAGCTCCTGGCTCACTATATTGGTATCACGAGCGAAAAACTCGCGTGGCAAGGGGACTAAATTCATTATACTCCTAGCTAAAAGCAATTTTGTGTTATAGTTCCTATGTCATTCCTAGCTAAAAGCAGAAACTCAGAGAATACTTATACTCGTCATTGCGAGAAGCGTAGTGACGTGTCAATCTCTCTTAAATTTTATTAGATTGCTTCGTCGGCATAAATACCTCCTCGCAATGACGAAGGTAGAAAAGTCTAGATTCCCGCTTTCGCGGGAATGACATCGAGATTTTTTTAAAAATTTTCCAGTACTATGATTTTGACCTGGAACGGCATCATATCCACCATCGCAAAATGGTTGGCATTTGATTATTCGTTTAAAAGTTAGCCATAATCCTTTCATATTGCCGTGCAGTGTTACAGCCTCTTTAGCATATTCGGAGCAAGTAGGGTAGAAACGACAATTATTGCCGAGTAACGGTGATATAAAAAATTGATAAAATTTAATTATAAGTAATAAGAGCTTAGTCATTTTGAAGTTTATTTATTATTTCTTCCATTTTTTCTGCGGTTAAATCCTCAAAATAGTCATCGTTAATTTGTACAACGGGAGCGTTTACGCAAGCTCCTAAACATTCTATTTCTACTAAACTAAACTTTTTATCTGGCGTTACTTCACCGCATTTAATTTTTAGTGTTCGCTCGCAAGCTTCAACTATTTGATCGCTACCACGAAGCCAGCAAGGTGTAGTAGTACATATTTGAATATGATGTTTGCCGACAGGCTTTAAATTAAACATAGTATAAAAGCTTGCTACTTCGTAAGCGCGCATATAAGGCATATCAAGTAAGTTTGCGACATATTCTATAGTAGCGTTAGGAAGCCAGCCGCCTATTTGACGTTGAGCAAGATCAAGCAGGGGTAAAATAGCACTTCTTTTGCCTTCCGCCGGATATTTTTTTATAATATCCTCTGCTAAATTTAAATTTTTCTTATCAAATGTGAAATTTATAATTTTTGTAGTCATATATTTATAATAAATAGGTTAATGTCATTCCGTTGATCGCAGGAATCCAGCATAAAGCGAGATAAATCGAGCTTTTAATTTTAAAAATTTGCCGTATTATATTTTTTCCTGGATTCCTGCGATCAACGGAATGACATAGGAATCATTTAAAAAGTTCCAGGGCTACGATCAGAAAACTATTCAACTAAATCCTTCCAGTCGGGATTAGTTTTTTCTATCAATTCTATTTTCCAGCTACGTTTCCATTTTTTTAAGTTTTTCTCTCTTGTAAGTGCTTCTTTGATATCAGCAAATTCTTCTGTATAAACAAGCTTTATAATATTATATTTTGAAGTAAAACCTTTTATTGTTTTTTGTCTATGTTCATAAGCACGACGTATTATATTATTAGTAATACCAATATATAAGGTACCATTGCGATCAGAGCATAATATATATACCCAATATGTTTTCATTTTTTAGTTTATTTTCTAGATTCCTGCTTTTAGCTAAGAATGACATAAGAATCTTTCTAATATTTATAATAACTACTATCTATCAATCTCGCCAAATACAATATCAAGCGTAGCAATAATAGCCACTATGTCAGCCATCAAGTGACCTTTCGCCATAAAATCAAGTCCTTGAAGGTGAGCGAAGCCTGGAGCTTTAATTCGGCATCGATATGGTCTGTTACTGCCATCAGAATATAAATATACACCAAACTCGCCTTTTGGAGCTTCCACTGCTTTGTAAGTTTCTCCTTTTGGTACGTCGTAACCTTCAGTGTAAAGCTTAAAATGATGAATCATGGCTTCCATAGATTCTTTCATTTTAGCACGCGAGGGCGGTGCAATTTTAGAGTCATTAGTTTTAATTTCCCCTTGCGGCATTTTTTCAATACATTGCTTAATTATTCTCAATGATTGATATATTTCTTCAACACGAACAAAATATCGATCATAACAATCGCCTGATTTGCCGATAGGGATATCGAAATCCATTTCATCATAAATATCGTAAGGGTTTGATTTACGTAAATCCCAAGCAATTCCTGATCCTCTAAGCATTGGGCCGGAAAATCCCCAATCCATAGCTTCTTTCTGTGAAACAACACCGATATCGACTAATCTTTGCTTCCATAACCTATTGTTATTCAGTAATGTTTCGACGTCTTGCAAGCGGGCAGGGAACTGCTCTATAAAAATAGCGATATCTTCTAATAAGCGATCTGGTAAATCCTGTGCAACACCCCCTGGTCTAAAATAATTGGCATGCATGCGAGAACCTGAAACACGCTCGTAAAATTCCATAATTTTCTCACGTTCCTCAAACAGCCATAATAAAGGAGTAGTCGCCCCGACGTCTAACGCTTGACTACCGATATTTAAAGTGTGATTCAGAATGCGGGTAAGTTCAGAAAACATAACTCTAATAAACTGTGCACGCCGTGGCACATCGCAGCCAAGTAGCGACTCAACTGCTAAAGCAAAAGCATGTTCTTGACACATTGGGGACACATAATCCAGCCGATCAAAGTAAGGTATGGCTTGCAGATAAGTTTTGTGCTCAATTAATTTTTCAGTACCCCGATGTAACAAACCGATATGAGGGTCGGCTAGATTTACTACTTCGCCATCCATTTCTAAAATTAGCCGCAACACTCCATGCGTTGCCGGATGCTGAGGGCCAAGATTTAAAGTTATAGTTTTGGGGTTATCGGTCATAATAAATGTATTATTTTAAAATTATTTTTTTTTAATCCTGAACAATACCTAATACCTGTAAAGCATCGTCTATCTCAAAATAATCAGCTGGTAAAGGATTAGAATGGTAAAAATCATATTTAGGAGAATTTTCACCTACCAGCATAACGCAACGCTCATTTGTATTGAAGCCATTAATTATTTCCAATATATTCTTATAAGTATCATTATTATTGCCCATTTTTATTTGATCAAAAATAATACCCCGAACTATATCTGATTCCTTACTATTTTCTGTACCGGGATTACCAAATACAGTAGATATTTCCCATTTATCATCCTTACTTGTATCGTTATATTCTATAAATGAACGATTTGAAGGAATAATTACTATATGCTTTAAAGTGTTTGTAACAGAACTAAAAATTACATAAGGTGTTTCTAGTTCCTTGAAAATGTTAAAAGATTCTTGATCCACTCCAGCTTCTACATCTTTAAGAAGTATAAAATTAATTGGCACACCTTTTTTTTTGACATTCTTAATTGCGTCTTTGAAAGAAATCATAGTGCCTTTGATTATATTAATGTTAGTAAAGTTTTTTATTAATTCTATTTCTGGATTCCTGCTTTCGCAGGAATGACATTGGTTGTCTTCTCATCACCCGGTAACACGTAACTCGGACCTTGCCAAGGTGAAGAAAAATCAAATTCTCGATACTCTATATCAAGTTTGACAGGTTCATATATCACTTTTTGTAAAGTTTCATCATACTTAACTTGCGTATAACCTGTTAACGGAAAATCTTTACGTAATGGATGTCCTTCAAAGCCATAATCGGTTAAGATACGCCGCATATCATGGCTATTTTCAAAACTTATACCGAACATGTCAAATATTTCACGCTCATACCAACAGGCAGCATTAAATATTTTAGTTATAGAAAGCGGAGTTTCATTCTCGGCAACAGCAATTTTTAGCAATAAACGCCTATTTAATTTTAAACTTAGTAGGTTATAAACTACTTCAAATCTTCTAGCACGCTCCGGAAAATCTGCACCGAATAAATCAGTTAAGATAGTAAAACGTAAATCTTCCGACTCTTTTAAAATCGTTAGAAATGATAATAAATTATTAGCCTCTATTTTATACGCTATAAAATCTTTTACCTTTATAGGTTGTGCATTGATATTATGCTTAGCTATAAGTTTATTAATAATTTCTACTGAATCATTCATATTTTCTGCCGTCATACTTAAAGCCCGTAGTACGCTTAATCTTTTTTTGTAACTGCATTAATCCGTAAATTAAAGCTTCGGCAGTCGGCGGGCAACCGGGAACATATACGTCAACCGGTACGATTCGGTCACAACCACGCACTACCGCATAGGAAAAATGATAATACCCGCCGCCATTGGCACAGCTTCCCATAGATAAAACCCATTTAGGTTCAGCCATTTGGTCGTATACTTTGCGCAGTGCCGGAGCCATTTTGTTAGTTAAAGTGCCTGCAACTATCATTAAATCAGCTTGCCGCGGACTCGGTCTAAATAACATCCCGAAACGATCCATATCATAGCGACTAGCTGCTGCCTGCATCATCTCAACCGCACAGCAAGCAAGCCCGAAAGTCATTGGCCACAAAGAATTTGCTCGTGCCCAACCGACTACGTCATCAACCGTAGTTAATAAAAAACCACGATTAGAAAGCTCTTCGCTAATTAATTCGTTTTCTGCCTGAAAATTATTTTTCATATAATTTTTAATTCCGAAAGTTGACATGTCCCTGTGCGATGCATAGTTCATCGAGTATACTCAAATGATTTTAAGAATTAAATTTTATTTTGAGGGACGACTGCACGGAATGTACACTTAGTACATGAGTACAGGAGTTCTCGATAAAATGAAAGAGTAATTCTTAAAATCATTTGAGTATATGATTATTCCCATTCCAGAGCTCCTTTCCTCCACTCATATATGAATCCTATAATAAGCACAAAGAGGAAAAACATCATTGAGAAAAAACCTATTTTACCGATTTTTCCAAGAGTTAAAGCCCATGGAATTAAAAACGTCACTTCAAGGTCAAAAATAATAAATAAAATAGCGACTAAATAAAAACGTATATCGAATTTAGCTCGTGCATCGCTAAAAGGTTCAAAGCCGCATTCATATGGCTCTAATTTATCTTTATTATATTTTTTATTAGCTAATAAATTCGGTAAAATCATTATTAACGTTGAGATTAATACCGCGATACCAAAAAAAACGCTGATCGGTAAATATTCCTGTAAAATTTTTGATTCTTGCAACATTATATTGTTTATATTTTGGTAGCTATGTTTTGGTATTTTTTGTACGATTTCCTTCATCGTCATTGCGAGCAACTGCAAGGAGCAGAGTAATCTAGAAAATAATAATTTTCATAACATTTTTTACTATTTTTTAGATTGCCACGTCGATTTTTCAAATCTCCTCGCAATGATGAGGTACAATTGCTCTACGCAACGGTGCCTACCCGGGGAAGGACATCGAAAATTCGAGCTAGCAACAATGACATCTATGAATTTTATATTTCCCTAGATTATATCAATCAATCTTAATTATCAATTATTATATCAGGTTTGACTAGTAACTTCATTAAGATCAATACCCAAATGCTGACGGCTACCCACCATACTTGCCAAATACTATAAGAAATCATACCAATAATATAATAATTTATAAAACAGGCATAGGAAATAGAACGATAGTTTATTGGTAAATTATTAATTTGTTTAAGATATTTATAAACTAAAGCTAAAAATAATAGAAATCCAATCAAACCCGTTTCAAGAATAATTTGTAGTATGTTATTATGAGGGTGCAAAGGCAAAGGATGCCATGCCATATTATTATATTTTATTATTTCATTATCCTTCACCTCTATATATTTTGAAGAAGCAAATCCATATCCAAAAATTGGTTTTTCTACAATTTTATCGGCAACAAAATGCCAGATAAATAGTCGATGTTTTGCTGAGTCCTGAATAGCTGTAGAATATTTTTCTGATATATATTGTGGATTTATATTACTCATAATCATTGGAATTGATAATGAGCCGGCTATTAAGCTTATAGTTATTAACCGAAAAAATATTTTTTTTATTATTTTGCTAATTAAAAATGTTAATCCTCCAACTAAAAAACCTAGAAAACTTGCTAAGCTATCAGAGATAAACAGTAAATAAAGCACTGATGCGTAAAATAATAAGGAAATAAAAGTTTTTCTATAAGAAATTAAGATTGCTATTATTACCCATGCAGTGATTGCGAGTAATGCGCAACCTCGATCTAGCATAAAAAGGTTAAAACTTTGTGTAGAAGAAGGCTGAAAAATAGCACGAAAAAATTTAGTTATTAAACCATTAGTCAGATATTCAATAAAAAATAAAATTATTGCTAAAAGAAATCCGCTTATAAGGTAGCATTTAATAGTTTGGTTATTATAAAATATAGATTTATTTAGGTGGTTATTAACAATAAAACCTAGAAATAACACCGAAAAAACTTGTAAAAAAGTTAGTAAACTATTTATAGGATTAATGGCGTAGGAGCATGATATAAAACACCAGCTAGTAAATAATAATTCTAATTTATAGTTAATGAAAAATTGAAATGTTATTTTATCTCTTATAGAAAATAAAATAATTATTAGAAAAATAGGTATGGTAGCTGCAAGTGATAATCCACCTATTATACCGATAGCAGGAATTAAAAATATTAAGCCAAAAATTAAATAATTATACATATCAATATCTTACAGGCAATCTTTAGCGAAAATCTCATAAATTGGATGTTCAAAAGTGGAGAGTGAGATACTGCTACTTAGCATCCATCCTTGAAAAAGTAATTTGGGGTCTTCATCAATTTTATATTCAGTAATTGTTAATAATAAATAATTGTCTTCTTTATAAGGATCAAGGTTTTTAATACATTTATGTAGTTTAATTTTTATATTACTAAAATATTTTTCTTCACCAGTTTTAAAAATTAACTCCTGCGAAGCGGCAGTAATTTTGTTTAAAGCAATAATTTTGCCCTGCTGATAATTTTTTAATTCCGCATTATTATTAAGCTCAATATTATCGGAACTAGGTAAAGTATTCTCAATATTAGGAGTAAAATCCCCACTTTCAGTATCTTCGGTAGTATAAAAAGATTCTATATCAATATCCGTATTTTCAGCATGTACTAAGCTAGTAAAACCTAGCAGGATAGCAAAAACTAAAATAATTTTAGGTAATATCATAAGTCGTAATATATTTTTTAAAAATTATACAGCATCACCGATTAATCACAACAAAGTTTTATGTTAATCTGCTTACAAATATAAAAAAACATAAATATCAATGCCTTACTCGAAAGATCTACTAAATGCTGTATTACGTCAAGATTTTCATAGTTTTATTATTAAAGTTTTTAATACTATTAATCCAGGCGTAGAATACCGTCTAAATTGGCATACCGAGCTAATTAGCAATTATTTACAGGCAGTGCAAAACGGCGATATTAAACGTTTAATAATTAATGTACCGCCAAGGTCTCTAAAATCATTGTGTATTAGCGTTGCCTGGGCAGCCTGGATACTAGGGCATGATCCAACTAAAAGAATTATGACTGCTAGCTATTCGCAAATATTAAGTATTAAACATTCTTTAGATTGCCGGTTTGTTTTATCCTCTAATTGGTATAAGCAACTTTTTCCGGATACTATTTTAAGCAAAGAACATAACCAAAAAAGTAAATTTTTAACTACAGTTAACGGTTTCAGATTTGCGACTTCCATTGGAGGTTCAGCAACAGGTGAGGGCGGGGATATTTTAATTATCGATGATCCTCATAACCCTGGCCAAATAAATTCTTATAAAATGCGTAAAAAAGTAATTGAGTGGTTTGAACAGGTTTTTGTAACCAGACTGAATAATAGAAATGCTGGAGCAATAATATTAGTTATGCAAAGATTACATGAGGAAGATTTAACCGGCTATCTTTTAGCAAATTCTAATTCCTGGTATCATTTAAAAATTCCGGCCATCGCTGATAAAGATTATTTTTTTAATTTAACAATAGATAGACAAATAAAAGAATATCAATACCTTAGTGGCAGTATATTAGATAATTTTAAAGATTCTCCGAGTGAGCTAATTAAATTAGAGGAAGAAATAGGTAGCTCTAATTACTCAGCGCAATATTTACAACAACCTCTACCTAAAGGGTCTTCACTGCTTAATATTGAAGATATTAGTTTTTATGATTTTTTACCGGAAAAGTTTGACTATTTTATTCAGAGCTGGGATACGGCCATTAAAATTTCAGAAAATTCCGATTATAGCGTTTGTACCATTTGGGGAATTCTGGATAAAAAATACTATCTTGTTACAATGATGCGAAAAAAACTTGCCTACCCTGAACTTAAAAATTTAGTAGAGAAATTAGCGGAGCAATATAATCCACGATATATATTAATTGAAGATAAAGCCAGCGGGCAACAAATACTTCAGGACTTACGAAGCTTTAGCGATAATATACGTATAATCGGTATAAAACCGAAGCTTGATAAAATTACCAGATTTGCGTCGGTAGTACCATTATTTCAAGCATCTAAGGTTTTAATCCCTAAGCAGTCAACATTAAATAATACAATTTTGAAAGAACTATTATATTTTCCACATGTGAAAAATGACGATATTGTAGATTCTATTAGCCAATTTTTAAATTTTGTTAAAGAGTTATCATTAAAACCAGTAGCGAGGATTAGGGAGTTGTAGTTATATAGATACTTGAAACGTCCTCGGTGTCTCATTCCCGCGAAAGCGGGAAGCCAGAAAATTATAGTCATCCTGAATTTATTTCAGGATCTAATTACAAAAAGATGCTGAAACAAGTTCAGCATGACAAAGTAAAGCCTGGGTTCCCGTTTTCACGGGAATGACATCAAAAATTTGAGCCCTGCAACAAAGCTCGCCGCAGCTAGGAATAACATCCTCAAAGTTCGTATAGTACAAGCCGCGGTATCTCAAGCTTATTTACCAAAAATCTTAAAAATAAACACTAGCTCATCGGCTGCTTCTTTGAGATAGTCAAAACGACCTGATGCACCTTGATGTCCAAATTCCATGTTGGTTTTTAACAGTAAAATATTATCATCTGTTTTAGAGTCTCGCAGCCTAGCAACCCACTTTGCTGCTTCCCAGTAACCTACACGTGGGTCAGATAGACCGCAAATTACAAATAGAGCAGGGTAGTTTTGTGGCTTAACGTTATCATAAGGAGAATAGGATTTGATATAATTAAAATATTCTAGCTCTTTAGGATTTCCCCATTCCTTATATTCCAGAAGAGTTAGCGGCAAACTCTCATCTAACATAGTGTTTAACACGTCAACAAACGGCACGTGAGCAATAGCAACTTTATAAAGCTCTGGCTTTTCATTAATAACATAACCGATTAACATTCCCCCGGCACTTCCGCCGGCTATCACTATATTACCTTTACTAGTATATTTTTCTTTAATTAATGTTTCGGTAGCCCTAATAAAATCTTCAAATGTTCTTTTTTTATTTAAGAATTTAGCTGCTTCATACCAATCATGACCAAGATCGTCACCACCTCTAATATGAGCAAGTGCATAAACAAACCCACGATCAGCAATGGAAATAGCGGTATTTCTAAATGCAGCGGGCATATTAATACCGTAAGAGCCGTAACCGTATAAAT
Organism: Rickettsia endosymbiont of Halotydeus destructor; assembly: GCF_049278075.1. NCBI lineage: Bacteria > Pseudomonadati > Pseudomonadota > Alphaproteobacteria > Rickettsiales > Rickettsiaceae > Rickettsia > Rickettsia endosymbiont of Halotydeus destructor. Next base: position 25,323 of record NZ_JAPNPB010000003.1, on the reverse strand, counting down.
ATAAAGGATTTGAACCATCTTTTTTAAACAAGGATTTTTTATACAATAACGTAATCGGAACACGTACATTTTCGTTATCGGCAAATATTCGCTCTACTTGATATTCATCTGGATTAAAACCACTGGGAATTTCCTGTACTTTCAATATCGATAATTTATCATTATTAAAATCGTAACTATAAGTAGTAGCGGGTCTCGCTAGTGAAGAGTAATTTACTCTAATATCGTCTTCGTCGAAATTTGTGGAATAGCTACTAGCTTCAAAAGCGCTATCGGGAAAATGAATATTATTTTCTGTGCTATCTTTAAGGTTTTTGACTTTAATTAATGGTAAGCCCTGATCACGATAATTTAATATCAAATAATTATTAGTGATATCGAAGCTTTTTAAATACTTATCTTTCTCTTCCTTAATATAGTTATCATCCCAATTGATATTTTCAAGATTATCTATTTTTACTCTGGTGATTCGGAAATTTTTAGCACCTAAATTGGTTTTGATATAAAAATAATCACCGTTATGATCGATATCGTAAAATATGTTATTTTGAGCAGCTCGCAGTAATTTTGGGGTAAAGCTTGCATCTTGCATTGAAATTATATAAACCTCATCTTCATTATGATCACCGGAATGAATAAAAATATACTTCCGACTTGAAGATTTTCCGGTACTAACAAAATGCAAGGGATTTTTTACATGAAATATTAATTTATCATTATCTGGGTTTTCACCAAGGCGGTGAAACATAATTTTATCCGGACGCTGTTTTTCGTTAATCGTAACGTAGAAGAAACCGTTTAATTTTTCATGCCAAGTTATAGCTCCGCTAATGCCTTTTATTTCGTCGGGTAAGTATTTTTGGGCTTTAAGATCGAATATTCTAATATCGTATTTCTCATCACCATTAAAATCAACACTATAAGCCATGAGATTTTGATCAGGAGATATAGCAACTGAACCTACTTGCGTAAATTTATTATTCTTAGCTAGAAGATTAACATCTAATATTATTTCTTCTTGCGCTTGTAGGGTGCCGTGCTTTCTGCAATATATCGGATAATTCTTATCAGCTTCTGTTTTATGGTAATAATAATAATTTTCTTTTTTAGTGTAAGTAGATATATCATCTAATTTGATACGAGATTTTAATTCTTCAAAAATCTTTTCTTTCTCATTTTGTAAATCAGCAAAGAAATTCTTGGTGTATTTATTTTCTTCTTTTAAATATTCCAAAATCTTTGGATCTTGTACCTCTGGCCATTTAGGGTCACGTAACCAATGATAATCATCGCTAATTTTCTGTCCGTGAATGTCAAAGCTAAAGGATTGTTTATCGGCTATTGGTGGTTTCATAATTTTCTCAGTATTAGAGTTGGTAAAAGAAGGGAAATTTAATAAAAAAATTATAAAAGAGCTATAAAATAATTTCATATCATAAAAGTTACAATCAAACTAATTAATAAAAATACTACCATAAATATACTAGCTTGCTGGTTATGGAAAGCAGTTATTTTATGTAAAATATTTTGTATGAAAGGTTTTAAGTAAGAATATTGCTGTGCTTCTTCCTGCTCAATATTTTCTTTCTTATATTTATCGGCAAGGTATCTTATAGTTATCTCGCTTAATTGAAATAAATCAAGATTAATAGATTTTGTTGAAAATCTTGGAATTTTTCTAAATATTAAGACGGAGATTACTGAAGCTATTATGATAATTATTTGCTTTACTATTTCGGGTTTCTGTATCTCCAATATTTGTAGAGGATAACCTTGCCAAGTAATTAATAATATTTGCGGTAATAGTAAGCAAATAGTTAAGGTAGTAATAAGGAAAATAAGAAGAATAAAATTTACCGGGAATTTTACAGAATTAGTTGAGGGTTTTGATAAAAACCCATGTTCTAAAAATATTGAAAATAATATTATACAGCTAGATATTTTTAAAAAGAGTACAGCATAATAACCGATATTATCTTCTATTAAATTCATTAGAGCAATTTTGGTAGTAAAACTAGCAAATATCGGCAGACCAGCAGCTATTGATATACCAACTATTAAACTAATTAATAATATGGGATGTTGTAATAATGAAATATTTTTAAGTTCGGAATAATTTTTTATATTTTGTGAATCGGTAATTACGGCGATATATATAGCGAGTAAGCCGTTATATAATATATGGATAAAGAGAAAACCGGTAACGGCATAGGCTAACATATTAGAGTTTATACTAATAGCTATTACTATAAAACCAAGCTGAGCAATATTAAGATAACATAATAATCTTTTGAGGTTTTGCTCAATTAAAGCATATATCATGCCGTATATAATCATTGCTATGCCAAAAAATTTAAGAATAGCAAGACCACTAAATAACTTAAGCAATATTATTGCCCCAACCTTGCTAGTGAAGCTAATTAAATATATAAAACTGGAACTGGAAACAGCAGGATAGCAGTTGACCATCCAGCCGTTAAAAAACACACAACCGATATTGATTAAACAGCCGATAAGTATCAATATTGCAGGTAAGTCATAATTGCTAGCTAATTCAGTTAAGGATATAATTTTTATATCGTTAGTTTTAGCAATTATAAAGCTAATCCCAATAAGAATTAAACCGCTACTGAATAGATGAGTAAGGAAATATTGCCTTGCAAATTTCATGCTGTTTGCACGGTCGCCGTAAAAAATAAGCACACAGGCAAATATAGTCATGAATTCGAGGAAGATAACCATAGAAATAAAATCACCTGCAAATAAGCAGGTAAGCGAAGATAGGCAATATAAACTACCTATTAAAGCTTCAGTTTTTCTATTTTGACTAACTGCGTATAGACCAGTTACTACCGCAATAATTAAAAATGCCAGCGCTATTAATTTATTTTGCGGACTGAAATCGAAGATAAGAGTAAAACTAGTTAGGGGAAATGATAGTAGATTATTTTGGATAAACATCTTAATCTTTCAAAGAGACTGTTATTACTTCTAGCCCCTGAATTTTTTTAAAATCTTTTACATTCAAAGTAAGTATAGGATAACCGTTTGCGATTGCCGATGTAGCAATTAGCATGTCATTAGTATCAAGAGTTATTCTTTCTTTATATAAATTATGGATGATTTTTGAGTATATTCGTGCTTCTTCTCCTCCAAAAGGTAATATAATAAGTGAAGCTAATATATGCTCAATAAAAGCTAAACGTTTTATACGTCTATTTTCATTATCAGCTCTATCGACACCTATTAATAATTCTGTTAATGTAATAGGACTAATATATCCTTGTTCATATGCTTCCCATACTTCAGGATTTAATTTACCTTTTTCTAAAGCTATAATTATAGAGGTATCAATTATTAATCCCATTTATTATCCTTTTTAAAGTCGTATTTTTGTCGTGCTTTATAAATATCTTTTATAAATTGATCTGCATCATCAGGATCAAGTTTAGGAGCATTTTTAAAAAAATCCCCTAGAGTTTTTGTCGGTATAGAAGGTTTATTTTCTATGGGCGAAATTCTTGCTACTATATTATGTCCTTTTTGAATATCAAAACTTTCTCCTTTATAATAAACCCTGTTCATAATATCTGAAAAAGAACGTACTAGTTCCGTTGCTCTAATAACTTGTGCCATATTGTTTCTCCATAAAAATCATATAATAATATTATCAGATAATTTGATTATCCACAATAATTATATAATATATGCTAGAAATTCCTTGAGTAAGATTTGGATAAAATAAAATAATGTTATTGCTAACGAACAGGTAATCAGACTTAATTGCATAGAGTATGGCAGTTTTTTTGTTGCCTCTGCCTGCTCTTCTAATCGTGGTTTATAGATATAACTCAGTATTTTTATAAGATAAAGAGCCGAGAATATACTGCTAATTACTATAACTGTCATTACTAGGATTTGATCTTGTTCGGCAGCTGCAAGGAGTATCGAGAATTTACTAATAAAGCCGCTGAAAATTGGGATTCCTATTAATGATAGCGAAGCAATAAATATGATAAAAGATATTTTCGGTAGCTCCTTGCTTACGCCGACTAAATCCTGCACCTGATTAGTTTTTTTCAAGCTATAAATACTTCCCATGCTATAAAATAAACAAATTTTAGTAAACGAATGGGAAACAAGATGTAACGTTGCGGCTCCTAATGCTTTTGGGGTAAGCATAAATGCGCTAAGCAAAGCTAAGCCTAATTGATTCATAGTTGAGTAAGCAAGAATTTTCTTAATATTATCCGTCCCTAGCGCTTTGAATGAACTGTAAAATATGGTTATTATTGGAAAAAATAATAGCCAGTTAAAAGGTGTAAATATTGATTGTAGATACGACAAACCGAATATGTATATCAAAATTTTATAAATACAGAACAGACCGGTTTTAACTATCACCACGGCATGTAGCAGGCTACTCACGGGATAATGAGCGACCATAGCCGCCGGCAGCCATGAATGTACAGGATATAAAGCTGCTTTCGCTATGCCGAAAATAAACATTAACAGCAAAATAATGGATTCATTTTTAGAAAAATAATCTCTTATGAATCCTCCGCTTGTAAAATCTCCACCGCCTGTTTTAGCATAAATTATTAATATGGCAGGTAGAAATAATAACATCGCTGAAATCATCAGAATTTTTAAATATTTATATAAACCGGTTATAACGTTAGTCGAGGTGGAATGACCGATAAGAAAAGCAGTAGATAAAGTTAGAAGTTCATAAAAAATAAACATTGTGAAAAGGTTAGCCGATAAAGCAATAAAAACGCCGGCAAGTATACTTGTATTAAAGAAGAATAGAAACCTGTCCGAATCTTTAATATTATTAATTGCTAAATATTTTGGCGTGTAAAGTAGAGCGCATATCCATAAAAACCCAAGTAAACTAAGAAAAATAAGCCCCAAAGGCTCAAGATACAAGCCTATGGAATAATTGCCCGATATATGAAATGTAATATTAGTTCTTATGCCTTTCAAAAATAACCAATCGATAATTAAAATATTACCGAAGAAAAAAATACTCACTGCAATTAGTAAAAAATTACGAATAAAGCTATCTTCTTTAGTAACAAAAGGAATAATTAAATTTAACATACCGACCAATAATGTCGAAAATATCAAAAGGTTAGGTACGGCAAATAATTCAATCATGGTTGTTGTTTTTAATATTAACGTCATTGCGAACGACTGCAAGGAGCGTGGCAATCTGGAAAATAATAATTTTCATAGCATTATTTGCTAATTTTTTCTGGATTGCCGCGTCGTGGCTATTGAATCTCCTCGCAATGACGAGGTTTTTATTGAGCTAGCGTTACTACGTTGTTCCCAAAATAATATTTTAACTATTTTATAATGATAAAAAAGCGATCCTATTGAGCTAATTAATATAATGATAAAATCTAGCCACAAATTTTGTCTAATAAGTAAGTCGAAAATGTTGATTTTAATCATAAATAACGGGCTAATAGGTAAACCGGTACTACAAATAACGCTAATTATCACTAAAATACGCCAGGAGATTTTTTCCTGAATAAACTTACCATAAGCTTCATGACAGGCAACCATTAAAAATAAGGCGATTTTATTAAAACTGTCGGCTATTAAAAATGTTGGTAAAATTGTCTCCCCTTCTTTTACTGCCAGCAACAGAAAGGCATAACCGATTTGTGTTAAGCTAGAGTAAATTATAATAGTTCTCAGATTTTTTGCCTTATAAGCAAAATAGGGGGCTATAAAAATTGTAAATAAAGCTATTGGCCTTATAAAATTTGCTAAAGGCGTAGCTATTTCGTCATAATTTAATACTAAACGGCTAAATTTAAATATTATATAAATACCTATTATGGTGGAAATACCGGCAAGATAAGTTAAAATAATCGGAGCAATACCGGTATATGCTCTTACCATCCAAAAATGTAGAGGAAAGAAAGAGGTTTTAAGGATAGCGCCGATTAAAAAGAAACTAATACCTGCTACTACTATTCGAGAATTATAGTAACCTTGAATACGAGCAGTAGCATCTAGCATATTAAGGCTGCCGGTAAAACTAAGTAAAAACCCAATGCCTATCAGTATGAAGGTTGCGCCGATACTGCCCATTATTAAATAATCAAAAGCTCCGACTAAAGCTTTCGGGTTATTACCTTGCGCCATTAAAACGTAGCTGCTAAGCGAGGCAATTTCAATAAATACGTAGAGATTAAAAAAATCGTTAGTACTAACCATCCCTAAATAACCGGTATGAGCAAATAATAATACCGAATAAAATAGCGATTTTCTTTTATCGTTAATGAATTTTGTTACCGTATCCTCAGTAAGCTTGTTGAAAAAAAACAAGAAAAATAGCAAAATAAAATTAAGGTATATAATAATAGGTTGATTAAAGTAAGTTAATTGATACTCAATACCGACCCACGGCTTCCACCCTCCAAAGGTATAGGATACTTGCCCACCGTCTATGATAATAAAGCCATAGATACTAAGGATAAAATTTGCAAAAACGCAGGTAATAGCAATTAACCTGGCAATAAAAATACGTTGGAAGGTTAATATTATTAGTAAAGCGCCAAAAAAAGGTAATAATATCTGTAAAGACGGGAAATGTTGTGTTAGTAAAGTCATTTATTATAGTTAAAAATTAATTTCATCTTCCGAGATTGTGCCGAATTGTCTGAAGATTTGATATATTAGGCTCAGCCCTACCGATAAAGTAGCAAATCCGACGACAATAGCCGTAAGCATTAATACGTGAGGTAGAGGGCTAGAATATACTGTCATTTCAGCTTGTTGAATCGGAACGCTACCGCCGTTAACTTTGCCGAGGGCTAAGTAAAAAATCAATACGGAACTTTGAAAAACCCCAAGCCCTATAATTTTATGAATATAATTATGACTTGTAAGCATTATAAATAACCCACATGTTAAAACTATTAAAGCAAAAAAATATATTAAAAGATGCATAAATTTATATCGTCATTGCGAGGATACATTAATATGCCTTAAAAGATTCATTAAATACACATGTGACTTTTTTACTTTCGCGTATCGATAATTTTGGGAAAACCCCTTCAAGGATGATTCTGTTAGGAGTGGTTTGATCTAAGCGATAATTTACCATAGATTCCCTTAAAGCATCATCAACGGCAAAAACAGACGGTATTTTGGCATTTTTATCTCTAAATTGTAAATAAGTAAATTCTCCATCATCAAAAATTTTGATAGGAGCGATTTCCTCGTTGCCGCTAATATAATAATTAAAATTGTATTTTTCAGGGTGGCCTAAGTCAGGACTTGCTGAAGATGTCGCGTAAGTTTGCATATGGCCGCTACTATCTGTTTCATCATCAGGATAAATAAATCTTACATTAAAAGTTAAGTTTGGATCTCTTATATCAAGCGTTTCTTTTGCATATAATTCAAAAAAGTAAGTACGTTTATTGGTGATAAGAGTCATATTAGTGGTGGCATCTTGCTCCATTGGTTTTATAAAAATTCTATGTCCAGCCGTTACGATCTGCCATGAAGTAGTATCACCCATCGAAATACTAACGATTTCTTCATCTCTTGCAAGTTCTATACTTGCTTGATAGCCATAATAACCAATAAATTCGAAAACGTCATTGGGGTTGTAAACTATAGATCTAATTCGTGGGTCTGTGCCAAGTGGTCTTGAGGCTATAATAGCAAAGACGTTTAGCGCCCCGAATATTAATATACAAAATAACAATAATTGTTTCATATTACTTCTTATTTTTATCTTTTAATAATTTTAATTTATAACTAGTAACAGTAAAATTATAAGGTGATCCCGGAGATAAATCTAGACTAATCTGATCCATCACGAAACCTATTGTTGCTTCCCATACCATATTTTCTAAAATTTCACCGGTAGTATTTTTCGCTAGTGATTCAAAAGTAACAATTATTTCATTATTATTATTGTTAGTAATTGCTAATATTTTAATAGAACGTCTAAATAGTTTTTGATATCGCATAACCGGTGATAAAGGATTATCGATATTCATAAAATTAGCAAATTGTATATAAACTATACGAGTAGAAGTATCTTGGATAAAAACAAATTGTTTTTTTAGCATATCATAATCATATGCTTCTCGCTGCATTACGTAATTTCTAATTATAATATTAGCAACGGAATTATAAGGATCATGTTGTGTTGATTGCTTTGTATTGATTATCGTTGCGTGCTTTTCTTTGTTAGAGTTTATTGCATAACTTATCTTTTGATTTATAGGTAACAAAGCGTTAATAGCTAAACAAATTGTTAAAAGTAATGCTATGAAGATAATACAGGCTAAAAATAACAAAGACCTCTGGCTTAAAGGAGTTATATATTTAAAATTATACCATTTTCTTGCATCGGCAAAATAATCACCCGATTTAATATATTCTTGTACAGCACTAAGTATTGGATCCATAGTTACTTAATTATTAGTTCGCTAAAGCTTAACATATTTATTTGAATATAATTATTATTTATTAACGTAGCGAGCCGTTTAAATTAGTAAATAATCTATTTTGTTGCTACAATATCAAAATAGTCCTTAATAATTAAATATAATTTGGACTAAAAAAACTGATTTGTAAATATTAAATCTTTAAATGATCGTTATTATATCAATTAGCTATCGATAACTTAAATTTTATTCACAGAACTTAATTTATTTTTATATAAAAGCAAATTTTTTATAAAAAATGCTTGAGAAGTATTTTATACTCAGTTAATTTAAAGCGTAACAAAGAATTTTATAAATATTAAGGATGATGTTAAGATTATTAAAAATTTCAATATCGCTAATTATACTGTTGCATTTATTATCATGTACGCCTTCGGCTCCTTATGAAATAAAGAGCCCGTGCGTATCCGCCGAATCAAATGATCATTTTATCCCTTGTGTTCGTAGACCGGTTAATTTACTAATTGATATAGCATAAGTACAAAAAGGTTATTATTTAAAAATTAAATATTGTTTTTCTTTGTAAAATTGAAAAATTAGTGCTTTTATAATACTTTAAATAGTGAAATATAGATAATGTTTAAAATATTTAGCTTCTTAAAACCAAACGCGGGTAAATCGCAAAATGAGCAACTACAAAATGAAAGTAATTTACAGAATCCAGCAAATAACCAAGCCCCTAATGCCTTAAGACGTACTCAAAACTGGTATGAAGAACGATCCAATAAAATAATTGTGCAACGTAATTTATTAATAATATTATTGTTAATCCTCGCAGTTTTTATGATTGTTGCTACTTTAGTAATCGCTTTTGTAGTAAATTCCAAACAGTTTGATCCTTTCGTAATTCAGCTTGATGATGATACGGGAAGAGCGTCGGTAGTAAATCCTATCTCTTCAACGTTATTAACTGCCGATGATTCTCTTGCAAGATATTTTCTTAAAAAATATATCACGGCAAGAGAGACTTATAATCCAGTAGATTTTACAACTACAGCGCGGACGACAGTACGATTATTTTCTACAAGCAGTGTTTATTATAATTATCTAGGATATATAAGAAATAAAGATATTGATCCTACTTTAAAATATAAACAGGACAACACTACCTTTTTAACAATAAAATCGTGGTCGCAGTTGGCGGCAGATAAATATATAATAAGGTTTTCGATTACCGAAACCTCAGGAAGTCAACAGGTTTATAATAAGATAGCAGTAATAAGTTTCGGTTACATACCGATGGAATTAACGGATACAGAACTTGATATAAATCCGGTAGGGTTTCAAGTAAACGCATATAGGGTAGACGATGATAATAGTTAGATTTTGTTTCTTAGTTTTAGTATTAGTAAATAGCTTTACGGTAAAAGCTGAGTGTCCTTTAGAATCATCTAGATCGTATAATAATTATATGGATGATTTGGCTATAACGACTGATAACAGAATAAGAACTTATATATATAACCCTAATGAGGTTTATAAATTAGGCTTGCATTTCGGTTTTCAATCTCATATTGAATTTGCTAAGAATGAAGAAATTCAAACTATAGTTTTAGGAGATAATTACGCATGGAAAATAACCTCGTTAGCTAACAGGTTATTTATAAAGCCTTTAGAAAAGGGTATTTACACGAATATGACTATAATAACTAATAAAAGAACTTATGAGTTTGATATTTCAGCTAAGGAACTCGAAGAAGGGCATGAAAAAGAGTTAGTATATGTGGTTAGGTTTGATTATCCTAAAAAAAGGTCTAGCAGTTTTTGAAAGGTAGCTTTTGTCATTGTTGCGTGTATAGATTAAGCGTGTTCTATGTCATTCCCGTGAAAACGGGAATCCAGCCTCACGTCATGCTGAACTTGTTTCAGCATCTCATTAATAGATCCTGAAATAAATTCAGGATGACCTTGTGATACTTTGCTGGATTCCTGCCGTTGCGAGAATGACATAGAAAAATTGGTATGCCGATGAGAATTAAAAATATTTAAATTTAATATAAATTAAACTATGGCCGAAGAGCAAAACATTAATAACCCGCAAAACTCTTCAGAGACAGATTTACCTGAAGTTCAGAAAGAGCTTTCAAAAATTTCCCTCGGCTTTAGTAAAAGTATTGCAATTTTAATAGTTATTTGTGGTATTTTTGCATATATATTTTTTCAACTTTTTTTTGGTAGTAAAAAGAGTAATTCGGAAGATTATTTACCGCCAGTCAATAATATTGCAAAACCAGCTCAAGATGATCAGGATAATGTTCCTGAAATTCCTAAATTACCTGAACCTCCTAAGCTAGAAGTACCGACAGCTCCCCCCCCGCCGCCTATAACGGTTGCGCCGCCGGTTTTACCTACTCCTGTAGAAGATAATAAAAGTAAAGCTTTATTACCGCCTCCTATTTCCTTACCGTCTGCGCCATCAAATTTAGTAGATAGTGATGCAGAAAAACAACGCCGTGAAGCAAAAAGAAAATCTTCTATAGTGTTAATAGGTGGCACAGAAGTTAAAAAAACCCCTGATCAGATAACCCAGGAAGCCACTTTTAAAGATCGGGGTGATATGACTTTTGTTTTGGGGAGAGGGAAAATAATTGATGCGGTGTTAGAGACGGCTATAAATAGCGATTTTGGTGGTGAAATTAAAGCCATGGTCAGCAGAGATGTATTTTCAGAACAAGGCAAAGTTATTTTAATTCCGAAAGGATCAAAAATCTTTGGAACTTATGGAACTTCTACTGAAACCTATGGCAGAATTTCTGTAATATGGAATAGAATTGACCTTACCAACGGTTATACCATAGAGTTTGATTCCCTTGCCGTCGATGGTTTAGGAAGAAAAGGAATGCAAGGAAGGGTAGATAATAAATTTAAAGAACGTTTTGCTAACTCTATATTGCAATCAGCCTTTAATATTGCGTTTGCTAATGCTCTTGACAAAGTAGTAACGCCGCCAATTAACTCACAAGCTGCAGCAGCTAATAGTGCCGTTGCAACGCAAATACAAAATATAGCTCAATCGAATGCTGCTAATACTACTGTGACCGAAGATGTAAGAATTGTAATGATTTGTACTAGCGTGCTTGGGGCTATTACTGACACAACTTCAGCTGCTTATTCTTCAATGACTCAAAGTTGTCTTACAGCGCAAAATCCGTCAACCGCAAATACTGCAGCTCAAAGGCTTGCGGCGTTGGTACAAGCGGTTAACTCGGCTGCCGCAAGTTTATTAACTACGGCTGCTACCGCTTCTACTCCCACGCAAGCACAACAAGCATCTACTCAAGCTTTTACAGATGTGACCAATACTGTTAAAGCTATGATAGCGCAGCAGGAATTTAAGCCGACTACCACCATTGATCAAGGTACTGCAATTAAAATATTTGTTAATAAAGATTATAAATTCCCTAAAGCTGTGTTATTAAAATCAAGGTTAATGAAATGATATATTTTTTTGCTTTGAAAAATGGGTTTCGCAAAACTGTAGGGAATTCGTATGCTCACTTACTAAATGCACGTGTGCGTAGTTACCTCTCGAAATCAGGCAGTTTTATGTATAGTTGGGAGTTAATATGAAGGAAGAATTTGCTGCTTTAGAGACATTTTTATTACCTTTCAAAGATTTATTTGCCGAAGACGGTATTAATGAAATTATGGTTAATAAACCCGGTGAAGTATGGGTTGAAAAAAAAGGCGAGATATATTCTAAGCAAATCCCAGAGCTTGGCCTTGACCATCTTATGGGCTTAGGACGTTTAGTTGCTCAATCTACGGAGCAAATTATTTCTGAGGAAAAACCTTTACTCTCTGCTACTCTACCGAACGGTTACCGTATTCAAATAGTATTTCCGCCTGCTTGCGAGATAGGTCAAATTATCTATTCGATCAGGAAGGGTAGCACCATGAATTTTTCATTAGATGAATATGCCAAAATGGGTGCTTTCGATGCCACGGTTACTGAAGCTTTAGTTGATGAAAATGAAGGCATTTTAAATGATTATCTTGCTAAGAAAGAGATAAAAGAATTTATTAGACATGCAGTTACTTCAAAAAAGAATATTATTATTAGTGGCGGAACTTCTACCGGTAAAACTACTTTTACTAATGCAGCTCTTGGTGAAATACCAACGCAAGAGCGAATAATTACGGTGGAAGATGCACGAGAAGTGTTATTGCCGAAACATCCTAATAGAGTGCATTTGCTTTCTTCTAAAGGAGGGCAGGGGCGAGCTAACGTCAATACTCAAAGTTTAATAGAAGCATGTTTACGGCTTAGGCCAGATAGAATTGTTGTCGGAGAATTACGAGGTGCTGAAGCTTTCAGTTTTTTGCGAGCAATTAATACCGGTCACCCCGGTTCGATCTCAACTTTGCATGCCGATAGCCCGGCTATGGCAATAGAGCAAATGAAGCTTATGGTTATGCAAGCAGATTTAGGTATGCCGCCTGATGAGGTAAGAAAATATATTATATCCGTAGTTGATATCATAGTTCAATTAAAACGTGGCGACGGCGGAAAAAGATACGTTTCGGAAGTATATTATAAGAAAAATAGGAATATTATTAATGGAGTTATATAAGCTACTTAGAATTACTAGAAATATATTGGGACATGCTATAATTCACCCATGTGTTATTTTTGCTACATTGTGGATAAGTGGTGTGTTTGTTGCGATTTCTACCAATGAGCTGGGCAGCATAGGCGTAGACGTAACTGCTATAAATATTGCTTATAAATGGGCTTATTGGCTTCTTAACGTATGGGGACAATTAAAATTTACTGACTACAATTATTTAAAGTTAAAATTAATATTATCTCTTCTTACTCCTTCTTTAATCGTTATAATTTTTTATATCAAAAATTTTAATAGAATAAAGTCATTACAATTTTTCAAACAGCAAGAAAAAGTATACGGTGATGCACGTTGGGCAAGTCCTAGTGACGTTGACGATGCCGGTTTGCGTGCTAAAAAAGGTATGTTAATAGGAGTTGATAGCGGAGGATATTTTGTTGCCGATGGATTTCAGCATGCTCTACTATTTGCTCCTACAGGTTCAGGGAAAGGTGTAGGGTTTGTAATTCCGAATCTGTTATTTTGGAGCGATTCGGTAGTGGTACATGATATAAAACTGGAGAATCACGGTTTAACTAGCGGCTGGCGACAAAAGCAAGGTCAAGAAGTTTTTGTTTGGGAGCCATCAAATCCTGACGGTATAACTCATTGTTATAATCCTATTGATTGGGTTAGTACTAAGCCCGGACAAATGGTGGATGACGTTCAAAAAATTTCTAACCTTATTATGCCAGAAAAAGATTTTTGGAACAACGAAGCACGCAGTTTATTCCTTGGCGTAACGCTATATTTAATTGCCGATCCGAATAAGACTAAATCTTTCGGGGAAGTAGTTAGAACAATGCGCAGCGATGATGTAGTATATAATTTAGCAGTGGTGCTTGATACTTTAGGCAAAGTAATCCATCCTGTTGCTTATATGAATATTGCAGCGTTTTTGCAGAAAGCCGATAAGGAGCGTTCCGGGGTGATCTCTACGATGAACTCGTCACTTGAATTATGGGCAAACCCGTTAATTGATGCCGCTACCGCTTCTTCAGATTTTAATATTCAGGAATTAAAAAGAAAAAGAACTACGATATATGTCGGTCTTACCCCTGATAATATCCAGCGTTTACAGAAGTTAATGCAGGTATTTTATCAACAAGGTACGGAATTTTTAAGTCGTAAAATGCCTGATCTTAAGGAAGAGCCTTATGGTGTGATGTTTTTATTAGATGAATTTCCAACACTTGGCAAAATGGATACTTTTAAGGCTGGTATTGCTTATTTTAGAGGATATAGAGTTCGCTTGTTTTTGATTATTCAAGACACTCAGCAACTTAAAGGAACATATGAAGATGCAGGGATGAATTCGTTTTTATCAAATGCTACATACCGAATTACTTTTGCCGCTAATAACTATGAAACGGCTAATTTGATATCACAACTTGTCGGTAATAAAACAGTGGAACAAAGATCATTTAGTAAACCTATATTTTTCGATCTCAATATTTCGACTAGAACGCAAAATGTGTCGCAGGTTCAAAGAGCTTTACTTTTACCTCAAGAAGTAATACAGTTACCGAAAGATGAGCAAATTGTTTTAATTGAGTCTTTTCCTCCTATAAAATCTCGTAAGATTAAATATTATGAGGATAAGTTTTTTACCAGTAGGCTATTACCTCCTACATTTGTACCTACGCAGGTGCCTTTTGACCCTAAAGCAAATAGCGAATCTTCCGAAGAAATATCAGCAGAAACAGAAAATATTTCTGTTGAAATAAGTAAATAATAATTATCATGCGTTCAGCTATTATTGATATAGGCTATAATGCCGTAAGGGCCGTAGTTTATGATTGTGATGAACTTGGAGCCCCAGAGATTTTTAATTATAAATTTAAAAATTACATTATTAATTTACTTGATTTAGACAATTTAGAAATAAAACATCAAACTTACCTATCTTTACAATATCTTATTCATATTTTTACAAGCCTTAAAGTTAATAATATAAAATGTGTTGCTACTGCAATACTTAGAGCTCATCCAAAAGCTGAAGAATTTAAGGAAATAATTAAAAAGAAATTTAATATAGATATTGAAATTATTTCCGGAGAGAGAGAGGCTTATTTAACTGCTGCTGGTTTGATTTCTGGTATAAGCGATGCTTTAGGCATAGTGGCGGATTTAGGAGGAGGAAGCCTTGAACTTGCACAAATTGAAGATAAAAAAGTTGGTAAATTAAGGTCTTTGCCTTTGGGTACAAAAGTTATTACTAGTAATAACTTGGATACTCACGTGATTACCAAAATGATTCAAGAAGAATTTGGTGAAAAACATTATCCTAATTTATATTTAATAGGTGGAGCTTTAAGATTAATAGGTCGCTTATATATGGACTCTATTAATTATCCTCTTAAAAATTTACATAATTTTGAAATAAATAGAGCAGAGTTTGAATTTTATCTTGAAAAATTATTTCACATCGACAGGTTAAAGCTAAGTTATTATGAACAAAAAGCTATTAACTATAATGCTATTTTAATAGTAAAATCTATTATTAAAGTTTTTTCGCCGGAAAAAATAATAATTTCTAATTATGGTCTGAAAGAAGGAGTTAGATTTGACTCATTACCGCCTTCTGAACAGAAAAAAGATATTATTTACGAACGAGTAAAAAAATTAGTAAAATTTGATAAAAATATTTGTAAAATTGATAAATATGTTGAGGCTATAAAATATCTCCTAATTAATCCTGATCCTACAACGCTTATTACGATAGAGCTAGCAATTATGCTTGCGCAGTATAACAAAAATATTGATAAGACGCTTAGAGCAAATTTCGTTTCAGAATTTATTTTATCTTCCGATATTCCTTTTAGTCATCGTCAGCGTCTAATGCTTGGCATTGCTGTTGCTCTTGCTTTCACCTATACTGTTAGAACGGATATCTTTATTAATAAAATAGCAAAAAAAATGATTAGTAAATGTGATTATTATAATAGTCATATAATAGGTTATTTTATAAAAATTTCTCGTGAAATCGACGGACCGGAATTCTATGAGCCATCTTTTTCTATTAAGTTGAAAGATAATAAATTTTTGCAGATTAATACGTCAGATATTTTACCTAAACAAGTATTTGAAAAAGTATATGAGCGTTTAAAAAGTATAGGTCTTGCAAGAAGAAATATTAATTATACTGCTACGGCTATAGGTTCTGTGAACAAAATTTAAATTAGTCTATTTTAGTTCTTTTTTGCTGCAAATTATAGAATTTTTTTGAAATATGAATAACTATTCCTACAAAAATCTTATTAATTTTTGCTAAAAAATATCTTAAAATATAAATAACTTAAATTTTGTTTACAGAACCTAGTTAATTGAAAAGTGTTTTATGTCGGTATTACGCTATGTAAATCGATAGAATGCTCTTGGGTGTCGTTTCCTAGTTCAGCATTGCCCATACGGAACTTAACGTTCTCGGTGTCATTCCCGCTCTAGGTGAGGAATCCAGAGAATACTTATACTCGTCATTGCGAGGAGCGTAGCGACGTGGCAATCTCAAAATAATAAAAATTTCGTCATTGCGAGCGAAGAGAACAATCTAATCATAAGATTGCCACGTCGCCCTAGCAAGCTCCTCGCAATGACGGCGGTAGAAAAGTCTAGATTCTAGCTCGCAGGAATGACATAAAATAAAAACTGTCCGGTACATGCTTAGATACTCAAGTACCTCTATGTATGTTGCGAGCCTTTATTCTGCGTCTCTTTCAAATTTCTTCCTATAAGTTTTAATTTTGTAAGAAGTCTAATTTCAAAAAGCCATGTAAGTCATCCTAAAACAAGTTCAGGATGAATTTTTCTTTTCTAATTTTTATTGAATATTAATAATATTATGTTTTGAAATCAATGTGAAAAACTGTTTCAAACTTGGATGCCTACAATTTGTAATTTGCTATTAGAGCTATATTCACATATCATGGCCAGCTAGCATTATCTCATCTCCCTCATCGCTTGAGGATAGCTCTTCTGTTTTAGAACAATCATCTGAAGATATTGGTTGATTATTCTCCTGGAGGAAACTTCCTTTCATAGGTTTAAGATTGTTCAATAATTCAACAATCTCTGTTTGACGATTAGGATCTTGCTTTGTTTGAGTTGCCGACTCAACCGGAGTAAAACCTTCATTATTTTTTAACCCAATATCAGCTCCTGCCTGAATAAGGAATTCTATAATTCTCTTAGTTGAGGATAGATTAATTGAATCCCTTGTTGCAAAGTGTAAAGGAGTAAGTCCATTATAATCTTGGGCATTTAGATTTATCTGTGTTAAGGAACAAAGATATTTTACTATCTGCTCATTTTCCTGTGCAACTGCTTTATGTAAAGGAGTAAATTTATGATAATCTATAGCATTTACATTAGCTCCAAGTTCTATAAGAAGTTTTACTGCCTTAAGCATATTATTCTTAGCTGCTTGATGTAATATAGTAGTAGAAGATCCATCATAAGGGGAAGAAAAAGTATTGACAATGGATGAGACGGCATCTAAAGTATATTTTTCTTTTATCTCTGTTAGGATTGCGATTGTTTTACTTTCATTTCCTATTTTCCGATCGTTTACTGTTTGAAATATCCGCTCGTTTACTGTTTGAAATAAATTAATTTTTATATTATTAAACATATAAGCTACCTTTTTATAATTTAAAAATAAGTAAGTAGTAATTTCTCGCTATAGACGAGATTTTACAAACGAACTTTATCCATAGTTTGCGTTAGTTAATAAATTACGGGATGATATCGAAAAAACCGATCCATACAACAATTCCCAAAAGCAAGATAACATTAAACCAAAAAATTAGGGATTTAAAGCTAATTTATGTTTTAAATTTACTAATTTAATATGACAGTTAACGCTACATTTATTACTAGCTAGTTTAGTCGAAGAGCGTTTTTTTAAAGTGGCTTTTTTTACGGTATAATTTTCTTGAGGTTGCAATTCTATATTTTTTAAAAATCTCTCTGTTTCATGAGCTAGATATTCTAATTTAACTTTTGTTACTCCTTGCTGTTTAAATTTTAAGACCTCGGCAGCTTTTTCTGACACGTCTACAATACGATTTTTTTTGAAAGGTCCTCGGTCGTTAACCATAAGTATAACTGAACGATTATTAGCTTGATTTGTTACTTTAATAAGACAAGGCAAGGGAAGAGTTTTATGAGCGGCAGTTAATAAGTTTTTATTATATCTATCGCCATTGGCAGTTTTTTTTCCGTGAAAGCCGTGTTTACTGCCATACCAAGAAGCTAGTCCTATCTGAGTGTAGCTTTTATTAGGGCTTTGAGGTTTATAGGTTTTACCTTTTATCTTATAACTTTTGCCGACTTTATAGTGGCCTTGGTAACTTAAATTATGTGGATCTTCTTTGGAGAGTTTTGTATGAAATTGTTGTTTTGAAGTATTACAGCCCGTAAGACCAAAACTTATAATTAATAAAATTAATAATTTTACTTTATTACATTTGAACATTATCCGAATCATTATTTTCGTTAGAATTTGAAATATTATCCATTATTTTAACATAACAAACAACTTTTTCTACACCTTTTATTTTAGAAGAAATAGTAGCTATTTTTTCTAATTCTTCTTCTGAGCGAGCAATACCGAATAAATACACTACATCATTTACCGTAAGGACTGTATAATTTGCAAATTTAATATCTTTTCTAACCAGGCTTTTTGTTTTAATTTGCGCTGTTATAATACTATCTTTGGTATATTGCACTAAATCAAAATGATTACTTTTTTTATTTACCTTAAGCTCATTAATGACTTCTTTGACGCCTTTTTGATTCCAGGCAATTTCTATCGCTTTTAAAGCATTTTCTTCTTTTTCAATACTGCCGGTAAATAAAACCCGTGCTTGTGATACTTCTACCTTGATTTTTGTTCCTAATTCTTTAAAATTATGTTTTACAAGAGATGCTTTAATCGCAGCTGAGATTTTTGCATCATTGATTGTTTCGGATAGTGATTGATCTTTTGAAGCGGCAACGCCGGTAGTGGCAGCTGCAGTAAAAATTGCAGGTAGACAACCGCTTAGCGTAAAAGATAAGAAGATAATAATTAAAATTATCGGCATATTTATAATTCTTTATCAGGTTTATCCGGTAGTTTATTTTTTAATAAATAAGGTATTTGTAATAAAATAAATATAAAGGTAATCGGAATTACGCCGAATACTTTAAATTTTACCCATGTTAATTCTGTAAAGTTGCGCCAAACTAATTCGTTGATTATAGCCATGAAAAAGAAAAACCCAGCGGCTCTATAGCTTAAAATAATCCAGCTTTCTTCTTTAAGCCTAATTATACTTTCTGCTGCATATTTTATAAAAGGATTTTTTCTTATACCGCTCATAAGAAAAATAGTGCCGAAAATAACATATAATATAGTCGGTTTTATTTTTATATACATTGGGTTACCGCTGATTAGCGTGATACTACCAGAAACAAGCAAAACACTTACAGAGATTAGCGATAATTTAGATACTTTTCCGTCTATGAGATAACAAAGAGTGATACAAACAATAGCGGTGATAAGCATATATAAAGTAGCACTTTGTATGCCGCCACCATAAAAGAATCCAGCAAAAAATGCTATTACGGGACCAATTTCTGATAATAATTTAAACATATAATATTTTTTAAATGTGTTTGGAATGCCTGTCATTTCAAATGAATAAAGGCATTGGTGCATGACTCAAAAATTAACCACAAAATCGTCATTGCAAGGAGCTGAGCTGTGCGGCAATCTTATGAAATTAGATCGCTTCGCTCGCAATGACGAAGTTATTATTTTTCTTCAGATTGCCGCGTCGATGCTAACGCATCTTCTCGCAATGACGGCTAAAAATCGAGTCGTGCAACAACGCTAGTATATGCTAGAATAACACATTTGGCATTATTCCTTAACTTGAGGTGAAAATCTAGTATATTTAAGTTTTATTTTTATTAAGATATTGATTAATATTATAGTGCAAAAATAGGCTGCAACCTGCAAACCATTTGGTCTTGCAATATAACCAGTAACAATATGTATTATATTACCTGTCATGCTTCTATCCGAGATTAGCCATGAACTGTCCCAAAGCTGATCCGATAAACATGTAATCAAACCTGAAGAAGTTAAGATACCGGCAGCATTTGCAGCGAATCCTCCGGCGATCAGCATTAATAAAATAGTAGAAATTTTGAAAATATATTTTTGATTAGTAAGTTTTATTAGTCCGAAATATATGGTTAGACCGAGCAAAAACCCACTTGTGGCGCCTATTATAAGCCCTTGTAAATAGACGGTGCTGTTAATTGTTTCAACGGAGGAAATACTATATACTAAAATAATAATTTCTGCACCTTCACGTAAAATAGTACTAGCAACAAGTAACACTAACATTATATAGCTGCCGCTACCTTCATTAATTCTTTCTGATAAATTGTTGAGATGGAGCTTTACTTTAGCGCCATAACCTTGCATCCAAATTATTGTCCAGCTAATTAAAATAGTAATTAATATCATAACACCGGAATCAAATAGCTCATCTCCCATACCTCCAAACGATAAAGAGATTTTACGAGTAAAAAACGCAAAAATTGAAGCCCAAACTACTCCAAGCATAACGCCGGCAATAATGTATAAACGTGATTTCTCTATCTGTTTCGTTACTGCAAGTATTACTCCAAGTAATAAAGATATCTCTAAACATTCACGAAATACTATTAGAGCAATTTTAAACATTTTATCCTGTACATCTAATTAACAATGAGAGCGCCTTGCGCGGTTTCCTGATGAAAATCACCAAAAAAATCATACCTTCCTGGTGATAAAGGAGCAAGTATAATATTTATGGAGGAATTAGGCATTACTATTTTTTCCCGATGCAGATCATTACTTTCAAATTCTTCTACCGTGTCATCCTGGTTATTAATAATTAAGCGTAATTTTGTATTTTTAGGTACTTCAACTATATCAGGAATGAAGCGGTGATTTTTTATAATAATATTCACCTCTAAAATTTCTTGCTTTGTATCTTTATTAGGAGGTTTATTTATAACGATAATTATAATTATTGCTAGTAAAAAACCTATTGCACCTAATAATAAAATAATATTTCGCATATTAATATTATTACCTATTTAAGAATTTAGCGTTTATTTAGCTAGAAATTTTTATTAAGGCCACAAAATACATTAATATAACCATAATTACAAGGATAGTTAATAAAATATAATTCTTTTGTTTTTGAATATTTTTTTTTGAAGGCATATTATTATTTTAAGTTTTCTTAGGTTAATACGTACGGTTTAGCCTCTAATAACGCTGTTAGAAAGAGCTGAAATTACTTAACTCTAACATTAAATATTCCTCTAAAGGTAATGATTCGTGATAAATAATCTTATTTAGATTCGACCCCGTGGCTTTAAAATTTCTGCCTTTGGCAATGACCGTCCTAGTTCCTACTGGTACTTTACCGTGAAGGGCATACGAAAAAATTAATGGATAAGTAATATCGCCGATTTTCATATCAATTTTTTTTTCTGATAACTTTGAATTATATAATATTTTGCCGTCAGATAAGCGAGTAATTTTAGCATCAAAAACTACTTTTTCTCCACACAACAAAGGCATACGATAAGCTATTTCATCATCAAAAATTTTTACTTCATTACTTGATATAAAATTTTGAGGTAATATTGATTTTAATACTACATTAAGCCTGAATGGACTATTTGGATCAATATTTTTATTTTGATATTCCTGATTATAATATGCATATTTTGCTGGAATAATTGCCGTGCGGGTTTGACCGACCATCATCCCAACTATTACGCTATCCATTCCAGGTAATATAGCTCTTGAGCCTAATGTAAAAGTTTTGGTATCCTCAGTAAGTAAATTATTATCAATATCGGATAATTGATAATAAACCGTTACAAGATGACCGCAAGAGGCAGGACCGATATTGCCAGTACCGATAGTGTTAATTTTAAATAATGGCGTTACTAAGTCTTTGTGTACTTCTATGGTGTAATTTTCAGTATCAAGAGGTTTATTTAAAGGCTGAAGAAGATTTTCAAAGAATACTCTTCCTTCTTCAGTTTTAAGAGCATTTATTATTACTTTTGAAATAGTCTTCTCGATTAGATTACCAGTTAACGGACTATTTGGTTCTGCAGGAAGAGAAGATTGATTCTGGCCGGTAATATTATCGGTAGTTGCCTGTTCTTTAGGGTTGTCATTTAAAGAAGAAGATGATTTTATCTTTACTATATTATAAAGTATTAGTATCACGATTAATAAAGTTAAAAGTTTTTGCATATTTTAAAGCACTTTAGAGTTTATATGAGCAATAATTATATACTAACAATCAATAATCAATTGATCAACAGACAAATAAAAATTATATTTAAAATTAATTTGATTAACTGCACTAATTGATCTACTAATTAATATATTCTTTTGCTTTTAAAAATTGCTCTTCATTTTATTGAGGATTTTTGTATTCACGTACAAAGTTGTATGCTGTGCGCAAGTCACCTCTCAAAATAAAATTCGATTCTTAAAATCATGCAAGTATTAAAGTTTAATAAATACAATTAAAGTGGAAAACGTGAAAAAATTTTTATTTTGTTTACTTTGCTTCTGGGGTATGAATGTATTTGCTACTACTCCGCAATTTTATAGTAATAATCTTAATAGTTGTAAAATTACAAAAAATATATTAAATGACTATGAACCGAAAGTTTTTGAGTCTACTAATAACTTACTTCGTAAAACAGGACAATTATCTAAATATAGCGGAGAAAAAATTTTGATAAAGGGTAGGGTACTTGATCAAAATTGCGTACCTGTTTCAGATGCAAAAATATATTTATGGCAAGTTGGGCAGGATGGAAGATACCCGTATGAACCGTTGCGGGTGAGAGTTGATAAAAAAAGATTTTATGTTAATAAAGATTCAAGCTTTACAGGTTCCGGCATTGCTACTAGTAATAATAAAGGAGAATATCACTTTATTACTATGCGATCCTCCCGTTTTAAGAATGCCAATATTAGAGTTGAACATCCTAGCCTAAAAACATTACAGACTCGCTTAGAGTTAGTTGATAAAAATATTTGTACCGATGAATGCGGAGAAATAAGTCAGGATTTATTTACTATAGAACAGGAAATAAAAGCATATTGTTTTGATTTAGTGTTATCTGGTACTACTTTAAAAAGATATTAGTGTATACTACTCATTCAAAATAAAATTCAAAATAAAATTCAATTTTCAAAATACGAGCAGTATACATTGCAAAAATACCGTCATTGCGAGGAGTTGCGATAGCAACGACGCGGCAATCTAATTATTGTCATGCTGAACTTGTTTCAGCATCTTTAGTAGATACTGAAATAAATGAAGTAATGACTATAATTTCTGGATTCCTGCCTTTGCAGGAATGACATCAGAAATACGAGCAGCATAAACTATATATTACTAGATGTTTGTTGAGGAACCTCTAAAGGTTTTTTGATACCGCAACCGCTCAATGTTGCAGATAATAATAAAAAAAGCAAAAACGTTTTCATTATATTATGAGTTTAAAAATTTACAGTAAATATTCTTTTATTATTATAACAAGCTTATTGTTAACTACAACTAGTTTTGCTTTTTCGTCATTCGGTAAATCTTCAGTAAAATTTTTAAACGGCTCAAATGTTCCGGGTAAAGTAATATTTTACGACGAAGAAAAAAATCCGTATTCTCTTGTTCAATTTGAGGAGAAAACTATTTTATTAGTATTCTGGGCAACATGGTGTGGAGCCTGTACTAAAGAAATGCCCGACCTTGATATTTTGCAAAATGATTTTAGAAAATTACCTTTTGCAGTAATTCCCGTATCACAAGATGATCAAGGAATAGAAGTTATTAAAAAATATTATAAAGACTATCAAATAAGCTATTTACCAATTTATCATGATTATAAAAATCAATTATTTAAAGCCTTTTCAATTGTAGGAATACCTACTAGTATATTAATCAGCCCTGAGGGAAAAAAAATAGCTAAATTTGTCGGTAATACAAATTGGCATGATGAAGAAATTAGAAAAATTATTTTATCTAATATTCCAGGAAATTACCCAGAACCGAAAAATAGCTATGAAGAAGCTTCTCTTAATCAATCACCTAAACCTTCAAAACATACAAATTCAAAAGCTAAAAATCAAAGTAAAGCAGAAAAATCAACCAACGATAAAAATGAGCAAGATAATGAATAAAATAAATAAAAGCGTTGCCGCTAAAGCAGAATTTGACGCAATAATAAGTAAACGTCAGATGAGTAAATTAGAACAATTATTTCCTTTTTTTCCATTAATTTTTACTAATTCTAAAAATGTTGTAGCAGTGTTACGGCTTAGCGGGGTGATAGGTAAAGTTGGTGCGATGCAGTCAGGTCTTACTTTGGAATCATTGAATGAATTAATAGAAAAAACTTTTAAGATAAAGAGACTTAAAACAGTTTGTTTAGTAATTAACTCTCCGGGCGGTGCGCCTGTGCAGGCAGAGCTTATTTCCAAGCGCATCCGTGAACTTGCTAAGGAAAAAGGAATAAAAATTTATAGTTTTATAGAAGATGTTGCAGCATCGGGCGGATATTGGCTTGCTTGCGCAGGCGATCAAATATACGCATCGCGCAGCTCAATCATCGGCAGTATTGGAGTTATAGCAAGCGGTTTCGGTTTTCAAGAAGCTATTGCCAAGCTTGGAATAGAGAGACGAATTTATACCGAAGGAAAAAATAAATCAATTTTAGATCCATTTAAACCGATACAAAAAGATGATCTTAAAATAGTAAAAAATTTACAGAAACAAATTTATGATCATTTTGTTGATTATGTAAAAGAAAGGCGAGGGGGTAAATTAACCCAGCAAGATAATATTTTATTTAACGGTGAGTTTTGGTCAGGGCAAACGGCAGTGGATTATGGCTTAATTGACGGCATTGATGATATGTATAGCGTTATAAAAGAAAAATTCGGTGAAAATATTAAATTTCAATATATTAGTGCTAAACAGTCATGGCTTAAAAAGAAATTAGGTATGGCAAGTAAAAATTTTTCTGATAACTTAGCAAGTTCTTTAATTGGAGCAGTAGAAAATAAACTTATGCAAGATAAGTTTGATATAAAATAATAAAGTTTTCCTTAAATCTATATTTTCTTTTGTCATACTAGG